>JBHELA010000358.1:0-3344 GCA_041859005.1 Ignavibacteria bacterium | reverse complement strand
GTTATTACTTTTAATTGAATGAATAAATCGTTAATTTTTAAATCATTAAACACAAAAATAAAATGGCTGATAAAGATAAATTCATTGCTCATATCAACGAAGGTTATACATTTAAAGGTGATTATATAGTTCTCGGTACTTCAATACTTGAAAAAGAAGCATTGCCCGAGGTACATATCAAACTGCCGCTCAAAACTCTGAACAGACACGGATTAATAGCTGGTGCTACAGGAACAGGTAAAACAAAAACACTCCAGGTTCTCGCGGAAGGTTTCTCCTCAAAGAGTATTCCTGTTTTTGTAATGGATATTAAAGGCGATTTCAGCGGTATTGCTATGCCGGGAGTTTCAAATGACATGATTACTGAACGAATGAATAAAATTGGACTGCCTTTTGACCCGTCGGGATTTCCTGTTGAGTTTCTTACGATTTCAAATGAAAAAGGTGCACGGCTTAGAGCTACTGTCTCTGAATTTGGTCCCGTACTGTTTTCAAAAATGCTTGGTTTGAATGACGCACAAACTGGCGTAATGGCAATGATATTCAAGTATTGCGATGATAATAAACTTCCTCTGCTTGACTTAAAAGATATGGTGAAAATGCTTCAGTATATCAGCAACGAGGGGAAAAATGAACTGCAGAAATCTTATGGCAATATAGCGACTACATCAGTCGGTACAATTCTCAGGAAAGTAATCGAACTCGAACAGCAGGGAGCCGATAAGTTTTTCGGAGAAACATCATTCGAAGTCGAAGACCTCGTCAGAACAGACGATCAGGGCAGAGGAATTATTTCTATCATCAGACTTACAGATATTCAAAGCAAGCCAAAATTATTCTCGACTTTTCTGCTTTGCCTGCTCGTGGAAATTTATAACACATTTCCTGAAGCGGGTGACCTCGACCAGCCGAAACTTGTCATGTTCATTGATGAAGCTCATTTAATCTTCAACGAAGCCACAAAAGAACTGCTCGACCAGATTGAAGCAATAATAAAACTAATACGCTCAAAGGGTGTAGGTATATTTTTCTGCACACAGAATCCGGTCGATATTCCGGATGCTGTACTTGCACAACTCGGTCTAAAGATTCAGCATGCTTTAAGAGTATTTACTGCAAAAGACAGAAAGCAAATCAAACTTATTGCCGAAAACTATCCGCTGTCTGATTTTTATAAAACCGAAGACATGCTTACCTCGCTCGGAACGGGTGAAGCGGCAATATCAGTCTTGAATGAGAAAGGAAACCCTGCTCCTTTATCAGCAACATTAGTTTGCGCTCCACGCTCGAGAATGGATATTCTCACTCCTGATGAAATCAATTCCATAGTCTCTAAATCAAAGATTGCTCCCAAATACAATGAAGTTATTGACAGGGAAAGTGCTTTCGAATTACTTAAGAAGAAACTCGAAGAATCCGAAAAAATAGTAGAGGAACAAAAAGTAGAAAAAGAAAAACCCAAAGAACCATCTACGGTTGAAAAAGTTTTAAAGAGCACTGCCGCAAGACAGGTCGGAACAACCGTTGCCAGAGAACTTACAAGAGGTCTGCTGGGAGTGCTGGGGCTTGGAGGAAGTTCAAGAAAGAAGAAAAGCTGGTTTTAATACTATGAGAAAAATTATAATTATAACTCTGTTTGTTCTATCATTTGTTTTCTTCTCCTGTGCAAAGGATGAACCCGTTAATCCCGAAGACAATCAGTATGTGTACGTTTGCTCAAGTAACTCCGCAAAAACATACCATATTGAAAGAAGTTGTACGAGATTAAAAAATTGCAGTGAAGATATACTCGAGGTTACAAGAAAAAAGGCTCGCGAAAACGAACGAGTAGTCTGCAGTGATTGTGATAAAAGGAAAAAGAAAGCAGACAGCGATACAGCAAAATAATTTCGATTTACATTTCTAAAGGGGATCGTCTTATTATTGTTTATTCCTCTCAATTCCCTTTTAAATGTTATTTCAAAATTAAATTTATTAGCTTTATACTTAAATAAAATCATACCATGAAAAAAATATTTAGGTTTGCTCTTATAATAATTATTCCCGTAGTATTTTTCTCAATCAATTACAATATTTCCGAAAATGAAACAGATAAGCTCGTTCCTGAATACGACTGGTTCGAGGTTCAGAGGGCATACCCGGAGCAGGAAATTAACTTAGCAGAAAGACTTAAGTCTCTTGAATATGTTAAGAATAATCTTTCAGTTAACAAATCAATCAGCTCAAACTGGACTCTTGCAGGACCCATAAACATTGAAGGCAGAATCACTACTCTGGCTATCGACCCGTTTAATCCTATGATTGTTTATGCAGGTTCTGCAAACGGAGGTCTCTGGAAATCAACAAATTTCTGTCAGACATGGATGAGCATATTTGATAATCAGAATACTTCTTCTATTGGTGCATTAGCAATCGACCCTGTAAATACAAATATTATCTACTGCGGAACAGGAGAAGCAAATTCTCTCCGCAGCCATTATCCCGGAACAGGAGTTTATAAGTCAACAAATAGCGGGAGTAACTGGACCTTTGTTGGTCTGCCGAATTCATACAATATTGGCAGCATTGCAATCAACCCGATTAACACACAGGAAATATATGTAGCTGTACTCGGTGCAACAAGAAGAAAGAATCCAGACCGCGGTTTGTACAAATCAACTGACAGCGGATTAAACTGGACAAAAGTACTTTATATATCTGATTCAGTGGGAGTTGTAGATGTAACTCTCGACCCTAATAATCCAAATAAAATTTTTGCAGCAGCATGGGAACGGTTAAGACGTGAAGACTACATAAAATACGGTGGTGTTAAATCAGGTTTTTTCGTTTCTGTGAATTCCGGAACAAACTGGACTCAGGTATCAAACGGTTTTCCTAATAACGACCCGACACTCGGTAGAATCTCAATTGATATTTCAAAAAACAATCCAAGTATAGTATATGCTCTTCTTTCAGATGCAAGCGGATACAGTAAAGGTTTATATAAATCGACAGACGGCGGAAATGTCTGGAGTGTAATAAATTCTAATGCCGCTCCTTCCAGTAATTATGCATGGTTCAACCGAATCTGTAAAGTAAATCCTTCAAATCCTGATATCGTTTACTGCGGAGGACTTGATATGCATTTTTCAATAAACGGCGGTACAAGTTTCAGCTATTCCGGTGAATCACATGTTGACCAGCATGCTGTTGCTTTTGCACCCTCAAACCCAAATTATGTTGTATTAGGAAATGACGGAGGCATTGACTGGTCAACCAACAGCGGAACAACATGGAATGAAAGCCTCACGCTGCCCATAACTCAGTTTTATGCAGGCGATATAAATTATCAGAATCCTGTTGAT
>JBHELA010000193.1:0-8241 GCA_041859005.1 Ignavibacteria bacterium | reverse complement strand
TAGACGGTGTTAAGCTCGACTTCCCCGAATACTGGATACATCTGAGAAAGTCAAACACAGAACCGATTATAAGAATAATAACAGAAGCAAAGAGCAAAGCAGAAGCAGTAAAAATACAAACAGCATTTTTAAAGAGTTTAAAGTATTAATTTGGTTAACATTCTTTCAATAAAAGATTTACGTACATACTTTCATACTGACGACGGAATCGCAAAGGCAGTTGACGGCGTAAGTTTTGATTTGAAAGAAGGCGAAACTCTGGGTATAGTAGGTGAGTCGGGCTGCGGAAAGAGTGTAACTGCGCTGTCAATACTGAGGCTGCTTCCGAAGGACGTGGGCATTATTGAAGGCGGTGAGATTTTATTTGAAGGCAGGGATATAGTTAAGATGTCTGACAAAGAAATAAGAACTATAAGAGGTAACAAAATAAGCATGATATTTCAGGAGCCTATGACTTCTCTTAATCCAGCTTACACATGCGGCAACCAGATTGTTGAAGTTATAAAAACTCATCAGAATCTATCCGGCAGCGAAGCAAAAGCCAGAGCTATCGATATTTTAAATAGCGTGGGTATCCCTTCTCCCGAACAGAGGTTTAAAGAATATCCGCATCAGCTTTCTGGAGGTCTGAGGCAGAGGATTATGATTGCTATCGCTCTTGCATGCGAGCCGAAAATACTAATTGCTGACGAGCCGACAACCGCTCTGGACGTGACAGTTCAGGCACAGATACTTGAATTAATTAAATCACTTCAGGTGAAATATAACATGAGCGTTATACTCATTACTCATGACCTCGGTGTCGTTGCCGATACCTGCAGCCGGGTGATTGTTATGTATGCTTCGAAGATAGTCGAAGAAGGACTTGTCTCAGAAGTTTTTAACGAACCAAAGCACCCTTACACTCTTGCGCTGATGGAATCGATTCCGAAACTTAATGAGAAAAGAGACAGGCTTCAAACTATTGAAGGCATGGTGCCTTCGTCGCTGGAATATAATACAGGATGCCATTTTGCAAACAGGTGCAAGCTTGCTGATGAAAGGTGTCATGCTGAAGAACCTGAATTAACAAGGCTTTCGGAGACTCACAACGCATCGTGTTTTAAAATTAAAAAGTTAGTATCATGATATTACTTAAGAATATTTCAAACCTTGTCACATGTGCTAATCCCGAAGGCAAAGCCAAAATGGGTAAGACGCAGGGCGATATTTACATGATAAAGAACGGGTATTTACTTTTCAATGGTACGATTAAATATTCAGGAAACGAATCGGGATTCAGGAAATATATAAAGCAGAACAGAGTAAAGAATTACAGAGAAATTGACTGCACAGGAAAAACAGTTATGCCGGGATTTGTTGATTCACACACTCACCTCGTTCATGCAGGTTCAAGAGCTGATGAATACGAAATGAAGATTCAGGGAAAATCCTATGAAGAAATTGCAAAGGCCGGCGGCGGAATAGCCGCTACTGTAAAAGCCGTAAGGAAAGCCACAAAGACCGAACTCTTTAAAATATCTGAAAAGAGATTATTCAATTTTATAAAATACGGTACCACAACTCTTGAGGCAAAATCCGGTTACGGTCTTGATGTTAAGAACGAGTTGAAATTGCTTGAAGTGATTAATGAACTTGGCAGAAAGAACAAGTACGGCGTTGATATACTGCCGACATTCCTCGGAGCCCATTCCATTCCTCCCGGAATAAGCAAGAAGGAATACATTGACATAGTCTGTTATGAAATGATTCCGCAAGTTGCTAAAAGAAGACTTGCTGTGTTTATTGACATATTCTGCGAGAAGGGATACTTTGACGCTAAGGATACAGAGCATATACTTTCAATCGGTGCAAAGTTTGGTATGATACCAAAAGTTCACACTGACCAGTTTTATTCCATTGGCGGAATAGGTGCGGCTAAAAAAGTTAAAGCAATCTCTGTTGACCATCTTGAAGTTCTGAATCAGAAGGGCATAAATCAGCTGAAAGGAACAGATATAATTGCAACATTACTTCCCGGTTGTTCTTACTTTCTGAACATGGTTTATCCTTCCGCAAGAAAGCTGATTGAAAGCAACATTCCTGTAGCTTTGGCAACTGATTTCAACCCCGGAAGCTGTAATACTGAGAATATGCAGATGATAATGTCTCTGGCATCTTTAAAAATGAAAATGACGGCAGAGGAAATCATTAATGCCGTCACGGTAAACGGTGCTTTTGCATTGAATATCCAAAATAAAACAGGTAGTCTTACGCGTGGAAAACAAAGCGATATACTCGTTTTTGATTTTCCTGTATTTAAGGATATGATTTACCATTTTGGCGTAAATCAACTGGAGAAAGTTTTTATAAATGGAAAAAGCATCCTTAACATTTAATATTATTATTGTTAACTAATATCATTTACTGATTAAATGGAACACATGGTACATAGTGAATCAGAAAAGTATAAATCTGATTTGCATGATGCACTTAAAGTGAAATTTGCGGATAAGCTGACTGATGAAGACCTTGATGTTATCACAAAGTCTTACGATAAGTATATATTTGAAATGATTAAGTTAATGAGAGAAGGCAAGTCTGCACATGAAAAATTCTTTTCGGATATTATTCTTAAATCAATAGATGCAATTATAGGCTTCAACAGGGAAAGACAGATATTCCTCTGGAACGAAGGAGCCGAAAAGATTTTTAAATACTCCAAAGAAGAAATTACTGACAAGGATATTAACATTCTTATTCCCGATAAATCTAAGGCTGATGATGAATTGGATTTTCTTCAGAAAGAGTTAGATGAAAAAGGCTTTGTTACAAACTACGAAACTTTAGGACAGGCAAAAGACGGAAGAATAATAAACATAAGCTTATCGCAGTTTCCGATATTCGGAGAGAAGGAAGAGTTCCTTGGAAATGTATCCGTCATCAGGGATATAACTGTAGTTAAAGAACTTGAGAAGGGATTAAGAGAATCTGAAAACCTGGCGCTTATAGGACAGGTCGTATCTTCGATTGCACACAATCTGTCTAATCCTCTCAACATTATTTCCGGCAATGCCGACTATCTGCTTCTTGAAAAGAAAGAGGGCGACCCGGATTATGAAGAGCTTAAAGTGATAGTATCCGAAGCAACACGAATTACAAAATCAATTCGTTCCATACTGAATTTTGCAAAACCCATAACTCCAATGAGGGAAGAAGTCAATCTGAATGATCTTCTTACTGATACACTCAACGGTTTCAAGTTTTTGATAGGACAGAAAGAGATTGAGCTTAAAATGAATCTCTGTAAAGAAAACCCGGGCGTAAAGATTGATAAGGAATTGTTCAAGGATGTATTTTTAAACATTGTTGGAAATTCAATTCAGGCGATTCCCGTAAACAAAAAAGGTCTTATTAGAGTAATGACTTATACTATAGGAAAGTATTCTTACACGGAAATTACCGATAACGGTTCAGGTATTGATGATAGCGACATAGAAAATATTTTTAAGCCGTTCTTCAGTACAAAGGGTTATGGTAAAGGCACTGGGCTCGGACTCGCATTTACCGAAAGAGTAGTAAAAGAGCATAACGGAACAATAAAAGTAAATTCAGTAAAAGACGAATACACAACCTTCCTGATAGGCATTCCTTTAATGTAATTTCAAACTGCAATTGTGTGGAAAAATTCCCTGATTTTAGGTAATATTCGTTTTAATAAATTCATTCTATGACAAATACTATAAAGGTCCTTATTGTTGATGATGAAGAGAACCAGTCTGCACTTCTCAGAAAGGTTCTTCAGAAGAAAGGGCTCGAGGTTACGGAAGAGAATAACAGCGTTAAAGCAAAAGAGCTTATTGAAATAGATTTTTTTGATTTGATTGTTTCAGATTTGCAGATGCCTGAGGTTTCAGGTATGGACTTACTTAAGTTTAAACCGAAGGATTCACTTTTTATTATGATTACAGGTTACGGGTCTGTTTTGACGGCTGTTGAATCGATGAAATTCGGTGCTTACGATTACGTTAATAAACCTTTCAATCTTGAGGAGTTTATTCTTAAGATTGATAAGGCTGTTGAGAAGATTAAGATTACAAGGGAGCTGAACGGTTTCAGGAATCTTGTTTCAGATAGAGAACCTTTTCCCGGGATTATTGGTACAAGCAAGAGGATGCTTGAGGTGTATGACTTTATTGAAAAGACTTCAAAGATTAATGTTAACGTTCTTATTCATGGTCAAAGCGGGACGGGCAAGGAGCTTGTTGCACGCGCTCTGCATTACAGCAGTGACAGGAGGAATCATTCTTTTGTTGCGATAAACTGCAGTGCTATTCCTGAAAACCTGCTTGAGAGTGAACTTTTCGGACATTCTAAGGGCGCTTTTACGGGTGCTATTGAAAACCAGAAGGGTGTTTTTGAACAGGCTCATTTAGGTACTTTGTTTCTTGATGAGATTGCGGAGATGCCTTTTCAGCTGCAGGCAAAGCTTCTTCGTGTGCTTGAAAACTGGGAGTTTAAGCCGATTGGAAGCGATAAGGTTAAAAAGGTTGACGTTAGGCTGATTTCAGCAACGAACCAGAATATTCAGGAGATGATTGCGGAAAAACGTTTCCGTGAAGACCTTTTTTATAGAATATCCACTATTTCTCTCAACTTGCCGACGCTGAACGACAGGCTTTCTGATATTCCCGCTCTGACGTTTTATATTCTTAAGAATGTCAGCAAGAAGTTCGGCAAAGAACTAAAAATATCCTCAGATGCTATTTCGCTGCTTTCTAAACATAATTATAAAGGGAATATCCGTGAGCTGGAAAATATACTCGAGCAGGCTGCGGTTTCTGCCGCGAACAATAGGATTGATGTTAAGAATCTTTCGATTTCAGAAGACAACAATTTCCTCGACGATTGCCTCAGTAATGCACACGGTATGAGCCTTAAAGACCTTGAAAGAAAGTATATTATTAAAGTGCTGGAATTGACAAAAGGCAATAAAAAGAAGGCTGCCGAGAAGCTCGGGATTGACAGAAAAACGCTTTATAACAAATTAAGTGATTTCGGAATCGTTTTTCTAAAAGAGTAAATATTCTACACTGTGAGTCCGTTTTTTCTACACGGTTAAAATTACTTAGCTTTGAATTAGAAGTGTAAAGTATTGCCACTATTTTTCTTATGAAATTCATTCTTTAAGTCCTTTATATCCACATTTTTTCTTTAATCTTCATTATATAAGCATTTCAATATTTCAAAATATGGTACACTATTTGCTAACCATATAATGAATTAAAGATTCAGTGGAGACAAGAGTAAAAATATATTGCATAACTGATGAGATTTGCTGCCTGATTAAGAAAGTTCTTAGTAAGCACAATATCTTTTCAAAGTGCGAAAATTACACCGAATTATCAGCCACGAAATCAATTGGTGAGATTGTTTCAGAATGCAAAAGCTCCGCAGATATAGTAATACTTGACCAGGAACTTAATAAAGAATTCAAGCAGAGGATGGTGATGACTTTAAATCATTTAACTTTTATATGTTTACCCTCGCTTAAGGATAATGACCTTCCTGACGTACCGGAAAATGTGTATCAGATTTCGGAACCATTCAAGCTGAGTGAGTTTGAAGAGGTTCTTTTGAAAATAGTAAATAAAAAAACTTTGTAAGGATGTCTAAAAGGAAATTAACAGTTTTCACGCTATCAGCTTTTATTGTTTTAAGCGTTTTTATAATTGCACTGAACTATACCGTGATTAAAGCAAAAAGCCCGGATGAGTGTTTTGCCTGTCATGAAGATAAAGACCTGACAATGGATGCGAATGGCAAGAAAAAATCATTATTCGTTGACCCCTCACTGTACAAAAAATCATCTCACGGAGGTTCTGACTGCAAGGATTGTCATGAAGGTTATAATCCCGATGAAATTCCGCACAGCAGTAAAAAGGCAGATATAAGATGTCAGAACTGCCACGATAAGTTTCCTCCGATTGATAAAAGTGTTCACGCGAAGAATGACTGCAGTTCATGCCACAATCCGCATTACCAGAAACCTGCAAAGGAAATGAAGGCTAACCAGACAGAAGAATGTTTAAAGTGTCACAACAATAAAAACGTAAAGGACTATAACACAAGTATTCACTCTAAAAAGAATGTTGGCTGCAACGGATGCCACAACAGCGGACATGAAGTAAAGAAAATTTCGAAGAGTGAAATAAACTCATCATGCGGTAAATGTCACGGAAAACATAAGACAGATTTTAATAACAGCATTCATCAGACTGTTATGCGTGATGGAAATAAGAACACGCCTACATGCGTTGACTGTCATGGTGCACACAAGATTATCGCAAGCAAGCTTTCAATTGAATCGCAAGCCTGTCTGAAATGCCATCTCGACGAAAAACTTTTCCCCGGCGAAGAAAGAGGTTCTGCAAAGTTTGTGGCAAAATACAAAACAAGCATTCACTCATCTATTCAGAAAGACGGTAAACAGGCAGCCGGATGCGTTGACTGCCACGGTGACCACATGATTGAATCTACATCAGACCCTACTAAGTCAACAGTTAAAGCAAGGATGATGGAAACATGCGGCAAGTGCCATGCGAAGGAGGTTAATCACTACAACAAATCCTCGCACGGCGCGGCGTTTAAAAACGGCGACCCGAATGCTCCAACATGTTCCACCTGTCACGGCGAACACAGCATTAACGCAGTGCTGAAGTCGGATGAATTTTCAAAGATAAACCAGACTGAAATGTGCCTTGGCTGTCATAAAGACAATAAGGTAAATCCGAATAAGAATACTCATCTTGACGATTATAAAAGCAGTTTCCATTATTTAGCATTAAAGAAAGGAAACCTAAAAGCGGCAACTTGCAGTAACTGTCACGGTCCTCATGAAATGAAAAAAGCTTCGGATCCCGAATCGCAGATTTACAAAAAGAACATTGATAAAACATGCGGGCAGTCCGATTGCCACGTTCAGCAAAAAGTTGATTACGACGGAAGTATTCATCATGTCGGATTAATGACGAAGGAAAATTCAGATTCTCCGACTTGCAACACTTGTCACGGTGCGCATCAGGTCGTAACTACAGATTCACTTGGAAACAAGGAAGGATCAAAACAAAGAGGTGTTGTAAAGCTTTGTTCAAGCTGTCACGCTTCTGTTGAGATTATCAGCAATAATGACCTTAAGAATGTTACTAAGAACTATAACGACAGCTACCACGGACTGGCAGTAAGAGGAGGTTCAAACAGGGCAGCATCATGTGAAAGCTGTCACGGTAATCATAACATAAGACCTTCGACTGATTCTTTATCTTCGGTGCATCCAAATAATCTTGGAAAGACCTGCGGTTCCTGTCATCCCGGTGCGGACAAGGTGTTTATAAACACAAAGATTCACGTGCTGGACGCAGAGGTTGAGAACCCGCTTCTGTACTGGATTGCAAGATTCTATATCATACTGATTGTCGCGATAATCGGAGGAATGATTCTGCACAACATTCTGGATTACAGGAGAAAAATTAAAGATAAAAAGGCGGTATAACGAATATATGAAACACGAAGAAAAATATTTAAGAATGACATTCAACGAGAGGATTCAGCATTTCCTGCTCCTCTCTTCATTTATAACACTCGTTATTACAGGTTTTGCCCTGAAGTACCCTGAAGCATGGTGGGTAGCATGGGGTCCCAAAGTTTTTGGTGAATACGCATTTGAATTAAGAGGTCTTATACACAGGATAGCAGCTGTAATCATGGTAGTTGCATCTTTCTACCATCTATTCTACATAATTTTTACGCAGCGCGGAAGAAAACTCGTAGCAGACTTGTGGTTTTACAGACAGGATATTACAGATTTAATGGATTCACTTGGATATATAACAGGGAAGAAGAAAGACAGACCGAGACTCGGCAGGTTCAGTTACATTGAGAAAGCTGAATACTGGGCAGTTGTCTGGGGAACAGTTGTCATGGGTGCAACAGGCGCTGTGCTTTGGTTCCAGAATTTCTTCCTGCCGATAATAAATGTTTCGGGAATGGATATAGCAACAGCCATACACTGGTACGAAGCAATACTTGCATCGCTGGCAATATTAGTCTGGCATTTTTATTTTATATTCCTGAACCCTGACGTGAGACCAATGAATAAGGCATGGTACACGGGATTCCTTACAAGACATCAGATGGAACATGAACATGCTCGCGAACTCGATGAAATTGAAGCAGCAAGAAGAGAAGAATCAGGTAGTTGAT
>JBHELA010000300.1:0-6550 GCA_041859005.1 Ignavibacteria bacterium | reverse complement strand
GGGAGTTTCCAGATGAGTGCAATCAGAATTTCCTAATGACAGATATGTTATATTGAGGTTGTTATCTTTGAATCCTGTAATAATAAAATATGCAGCAATTACGAAAACTGATAAAGCAATATTATACCTGAAATTTGATTTATTCATTAAAAGAAAAAGTAAAAGGATTACATAAAACGTGACAAGCATTGTGATAGTTATTCCGTAAAAATCAATGCTTGAATACGGAAGATTCGCTGCCCATTTTATAAATGCAAGTTCATAATGGAGAAGTAAATAATTGACTTCAGCGATAAGTCCGCCGAGGTAATCTGAAAAAACACCAAAAATTATCTGTATGAATCCTAATGCCAGGGACAAGTTTGAGAGTGGAATAGCATTTATGTTAGTAAAAATCCCTACAAGGGAAATTTTTCCAAAATATTTCAAGGTTATTGGCAAAACTCCTATCTGTGCCGCTAAAGTGGTTAAAAGGGTTACGTATATATAATAAAAAATTTTTCGCCAGTCTTTGTTCCAATGTTTAATTTTCTTACCAATAATCAGATTAACTCTATTAAATATTAATACTATTGAAATTACAGCGCTGAATGAAAGTATAAATCCTGAATCAAAGAGTTGTTTTGAATCAAACATCAGAATAATCAAAGCAGATATACCAATTACATTATAAAAATTTATTTTGCGTTGAACCTTATAATTTACCAGCATCACAGAACCCATAATAACTGCCCGCACTATAGAAGCAGCAGCTCCGGTGAAGAACATATAGAAAATAAGAGCAGCTATCATTAAGTATATCTTAATATTGAATGGAACCCTTAGAAGTGAAAAAGCTACAGTCAGAAAAATAATTATGTAAGCAACGTTAAGTCCTGAGACTGCTATCAAATGCATAACACCCGCTTTTATGAAATCCTCTTTAAGTTCTTTCGAAAAATCCGTCCTGTATCCTGTAACAAGTCCGTTCAGAAAAGCAGCCTCTTCTCCTCCTATATTTTTATTAATGTTTTCGATTGCATATTTTCTTGAAGGGTAAATAATATTTTGTTCGAAGAAATTTAAGTTGTTCTTGGACAGGACTTCCGCATCGTTCCAGAAACTTACCTTGAAAGTTTTCTGTATGTCATTGAGCGCAAGATATTCCCTGTAATTGAATTCACCCGGGTTAGTCTCATCTGGTGCATCTCTCAGAGAACCGAATAATATTACTTTGTCTCCAGCATCAAACCTTGGGATAGAGTCAGAAGGGTTTAGTATTTTTGTCTGTTTTATTAAAACAAGTACTCTGCCGTCAACTTTAAGTGTATCAGTTCTGGAGATTAACTCCGATGCATCAATTGTAAATCTTACCCTGTTTTCAGAATATTCAGGCAGGTTATTAATCGTACCGACCAAGAAAATGCTTGAAATATTTCTTTCTAATAGATTAATGGATTTATCTGATGAAGTGTAAAAATCAAAATTTGACTTTATTAATCCGGTTAGTAATATTATTACTGAAAGAATTGAAATCTCTAATACCGGATATTTATTTTTGAATAAAAAGTAAGATACGATTAGAATCAGAAGCAAAGGAATTGTTATAAAATACTCGAGAGAGAAGTATTTTCCTGCGAGTATTCCAATGGAAAATACTACTGCCAGTTTAAATGCGGGTGCAGTATTGAGTTTCTTCATTAGCTAAATGAAATAAAGAAAGATTGTATTTTTTTAAGTTGATATCAAGTCAGTTTTAATATAAAAATTTACTGCAGCCACATTTCAATTTGAAAGCTGACCATGAAAAAATATTTTTATACAACGCTTAGTGATATATTTATATTTCTTATTTTTTCAAATCACTTTTGTCTTTACTTTTGATTCTATTTTTTGTATATTTAATTAGTAATATATTGCATAATATCTAATATGTTTCTTTTTCTTATATCATTTATGAAAAAGAAACGCTATATAACATACTGCAATAACAATTCTTTATTTTAACATCCCATAAACATACCATGAACATCCCATTAACTTACCATAAATATACCAAACTTCCATAGTGCAAGCAGGGTGTTATCAGAGTGGCTACAGACTGAAAGCATGCTCAAGCAGGTTAAAACTATAATCCTACAAAGGTACGTCTATATATTTACGATTATCTACTATAAAGTTTAAGAATTTTATAAAATATTATAGCTTATACTAAACTTCTATATTGATATTTCTAAAAAATAAACGTAGATTAAACAAGTATTTATAACCAATTACCTCAAATGATAAAGAAAACATTAGTACGTTTCGTCCAGGTTTTGTTTCTAATAATTTCCTTTGTCTCATGCAGTGAAACAGAAAATCCTTTAATTCTATATAAAGGAGAAACAGGTTCTATTAAAGGGAAGGTACATCCAAGAACAGAGTTTTCTGACAAATACGGAGCAGATACCAATGACTATTCAAATTTTATTGTATCAATAAACGGAACGATTTATTCCACAGTTACTGATTCGCTTGGGAATTTCTTTTTCAGTGGAATAAGAACGGGTGCCTATTACATTTATTATTCCAAATCCGGTTATTCAACTTATCTGCAAATGAATGCTACAGTATCAAAAGATGACACAACAGATTATGCTATTTATATTTATAAACCGACTACTGCCCAGATGTCGAACTTTAGTTTTAACTTATCTCAGGCTCAGCTAAAACTAAATTATAGATTAAATACTAATCTTTATAGAAGCTATTATGTAAGATTTTATGTATCTCTCGATTCTAATTTAGGAAATATAGAGTCAAATTATGCATATTCTGAGTCAGATTTACTCGTAAATTTACCCGCTGGAACGATTGATTCATCATATACTTTTGAAATAATAAACCTATATAACAATGGAATGACTTCCGGAAAACGTGTGTATTTCTATGGTAACGTAGGTTATGCAAATCAGTATTATGATTGGCCTAACGGAACAAGAGTTTATACTTCAATGAGCGTTTCACCTACTCAAAAACTCAATGTAGTGATACCGTAGTTTAAGTTAATGAACTCTTCCTAAGCGATTAAAGTAAGGATATTTAATAATAACTTTAATTTTAAGTTTATTTTAAATAGTTTTGTAATACAATATCTTTTCCCTTAATACAAAAATTTAAATAACTTGATATGAGTGATAATACAAAAACACAAGCGAAAAAACCTCGCAAAGTAAAAGGCAAGACTATCGTTGATATCCAAAAATGCAAAGGCTGTGAACTTTGTACTGTTGCATGCAGTGAAGGTGGTGTAGCAATGTCAAAGAATATCAACAATTTCGGATACAGGTATGCCGTTATCGTTGATGATCTTTGCACCGGTTGTACAAACTGTGCCGTCGTTTGTCCGGATGGTGCCATTACCATTTACAGAACTTCAGGTAAGAAAAAGGAAAAAATCGCTACTATATCAAACGTTAAGGAAGATACCAGAATAGTACTGGATAACCCTTCGATGGATGACCTTAAAAAAATGGACTATCTTTAATTGAATAACTTTTCAAAATTGATATTAACAGAGGAATAAAATAATTCTATGGAACAAAAAGAAGATATTAGATTAATGAAAGGAAACGAAGCTATGGCTGAAGCCGCTATTCAGGCAAGGATGGATGCATACTTCGGTTATCCTATTACACCGCAGTCTGAAGTTCTTGAATACCTTATGCGTGAACTTCCGCACAGGGAGCATGGTATAGCCCTTCAGGCTGAAAGTGAAGTTGCTGCTATTAATATGGTCTATGGTGCTGCAGGCGCTGGCAAAAGAGTTTGGACTTCCTCGTCCTCGCCGGGCTGGTCGCTCATGCAGGAAGGCGTTTCATACATCGCATCGGCTCAGCTTCCATGCCTTCTCGTCAACGTGAATCGCGGCGGTCCCGGTCTTGGTACTATTCAACCCTCGCAGGGTGATTATTTTCAGGCAACTAAAGGCGGGGGACACGGTGATTACCGTCTCATAGTACTTGCACCGAATTCTGTTCAGGAAATGGCAGACTTTGTGTTTCTTGGCTTTGAACTTGCAGATATATATCGTAACCCAGTTCTCATGCTCTCTGACGGAGCTATCGGACAAATGATGGAAAGAGTCATTTTCCATAAACGTGAAATTAAAAAAGTTGACAAACTCTGGGCTTCAACTGGTAAAACAAAAGACAGAGAAAGAAATATTATTACTTCTCTTTTCATTCAGCCTGAAAAAATGGAGCAGGTGAATCTAACACTTATGGCTAAATATGCTGAAGTAGAAAAGAATGAAGTCCGATATGAAGAAATTATGACAGAAGATGCCGAATACCTTATCGTTGCCTACGGTCTTTCTGCAAGAATCAGCCACAAGGTTGTTATTCTTGCAAGGGAAAAAGGTTTGAAGCTTGGTCTTCTCAGACCCATTACTCTGTGGCCGTTCCCGACTCTACCAATTGCAAAACTTGCCGATCAGGTGAAAAGCATGATGACCGTTGAACTCAATGCAGGCCAGATGATTGAAGATGTTAGGCTTGCTGTCAATGGTAAAGTGAAAGTTGGACACTACGGCAGAATGGGCGGAATTATCCCGAGTCCTGAAGAAGTCTTGGAAAAATTTGAGGAATTCATTAAAACTCTTTAAGAATTTAAAAGTAAATTAAGGTTTATAATATGGAAAATTACGAAATCATTCATCCGCAGTGTATAGTAGAAGGTGATGATGTTTATGACCTCGTCTATGATAAAACTGTTGTAATGACCGATACGCGCCTTCACTACTGTCCGGGCTGCGGTCATAGCACAGCTCATAAAATACTCGCCGAAGTTATAGAAGAACTCGGAATTACTGAAGATGTTATTGGTGTCGCTCCTGTCGGATGCTCAGTCTTCGCTTATAACTACGTGGATATAGACTGGCAGGAAGCCGCTCACGGAAGGGCTACAGCAGCAGCTACAGGCATTAAAAGATGCTTACCTGATAAATATGTTTTTACGTATCAAGGCGATGGCGACCTCGCTGCTATCGGCACTGCTGAAACAATACATTGTATTAACCGAGGTGAAAACATCATGATTATCTTCATCAACAATGGTGTTTATGGAATGACAAGCGGACAGATGGCGCCTACTTCCCTCGAAGGGATGAAAACTACCACTTCTCCTTACGGCAGGGATATTCATTCTATGGGTTCGCCGATTAAAGTATCTGAACTTATCGCTCCTTTACCGGGTGCTTTCTACGTCACCAGGCAGGCGGTAAATCATCCAGGTGCGGTCAGAAAAGCAAAGAAAGCAATCATGAACGGATTCAAATACCAGAAACTCAATAAAGGTATTTCCTTTATCGAAATAGTTTCTAACTGTCCGTCTAACTGGAAAATGACTCCGCTTCAGTCAAATGAATATGTAGATTCTCACATGCTTAAATACTATCCTCTTGGCGATATTAAATTACCGTCTAAAGAAGATCTTGCTAACTTAAAAGACTAAGAAGGAATAAAATTATATGTTAAACGAAGAAATTATCATCGCAGGTTTTGGAGGGCAGGGAGTTCTCTCTATGGGGCAGACACTCGGTTATGCTGCCATGGTAGAAGGGAAAAATGTTTCATGGATGCCGTCCTACGGTCCCGAAATGAGAGGTGGTACGGCTAATTGTATCACCATCGTTTCCGATAACACTATCAGCTCACCGATAGTCTCAAGGTTCGATACAGGTATTCTTTTGAACCAGCCTTCTATGGATAAATTCGAGAGTAGAATTAAACCCGGCGGAATTATCGTATATGAATCTACAAATATTCTTCATGCATCTGAACGCAAGGATATCGGCATTTATGCCATCGCTGCTGCTGATGAAGCCAATAAACTCAATAACGTTAGAATCGCTAATATGATTTTACTTGGTGCTTTTCTGCAGAGAAAACCGATAGTGTCTCTTGATGGAATTATGGAAGCACTTAAGAAAGTATTACCTGAAAGATATCATAACCTTCTTCCTGTTAACAGGAAAGCGCTTGAAGTCGGAGCAGAAATAATGAGTAAAATGTAATCTTCCAAAATAAACTTTAAAGGAGATGCGAATGAGTATCAAAGTAGAAAAGAATCCTGAAACACGGATAAATAGTATTGACTGGAATAATCTCAGATTTGGAGTCTATTTCTCTGACCATGTTTTTATCTCTTTGTATAAAAACGGCAAATGGGATGACGGAGCAATAAAGCCATACGGATTACTACCCTTTGAACCGGGGCTGTGTACTTTACATTATGGGCAAACAATTTTTGAAGGTTTAAAAGCATTTAAATCAGTTAAAAGCGGTGCTAATATTTTCAGACCTGATATGAATGCGAAGAGGTTAAATCGTTCTGCTGAAATCGTATGTATTCCTGCATACAATGAAGAAAGGCTTCTGGAAGGAATTCGCGAACTGGTCAAGATGGATTCAAAGTTTATACCAAAGGAAAGAGGTCAATCTTTATACATTAGGCCTGTCGTATTTGGAAGTGGTCATTTCCTCGGGGTAACTGCATCGAGCGAATATCATTTAATCGTAATGACCTC
>JBHELA010000142.1:0-2927 GCA_041859005.1 Ignavibacteria bacterium | reverse complement strand
GAAGCTATCATTCTAAAAAAAGTTTTAAAGATTCAAATGATTTTTATATTCTTTGGTATTGTGGGTTTTGGAATAATGCTCGTTGGATTTATTTTTAATATAATATATTAGATGGAAAAACTTACAAAGAAACTTTCATTCTTAGACAGATATCTTACTCTCTGGATATTTACTGCTATGCTTGCCGCGGTATTGACGGGGTTCTTGTTTCCGGGTATTGTTGATTTCTGGAATAACTTTCAGACAGGAACTACAAACATCCCGATTGCAATCGGACTTATACTTATGATGTATCCGCCCCTTGCAAAAGTAAGATACGAAGAACTCGGAAAAGTGTTCCGAAATTTCAAAGTGCTTGCCCTGTCTCTCATTCAAAACTGGATAATCGGTCCACTGCTTATGTTCTTTCTTGCCATAATTTTCCTGCAGGATTATCCTCATTATATGGCAGGTTTGATACTGATAGGTCTCGCACGGTGCATCGCGATGGTAATTGTCTGGAATGAACTTGCAAAAGGAGATACCGAATACGCTGCAGGTCTCGTGGCATTTAACTCGGTCTTTCAGGTTCTTTTCTTTTCCGTTTATGCATATATATTTTTGACCGTTCTTCCGAATTTGTTCGGGCTTACGTCATTTACAGTAAATGTTACTATCGGCCAGATTGCTGAAAGTGTTTTCATATACCTCGGCATTCCTTTTATTGCAGGCTTTCTGACGCGGTTAATACTCGTAAAGTTGAAAGGAAAAGACTGGTATCACAATAAGTTCATTCCAAAGATAAGTCCGATAACTTTAATAGCATTGCTCTTTACAATATTTGTCATGTTTTCGTTTAAAGGCGAAACCATTATAAAAATTCCGCTGGACGTAGTACGTATTGCGATTCCATTGATTATATACTTTGTAATAATGTTCTTCGTGTCATTCTTCATGGGAAAGAAGGTCGGCGCTGATTATTCAAAGACGGCAACGTTGTCTTTCACGGCCGCCAGCAATAACTTCGAGCTCGCTATTGCAGTCGCTGTGGCTGTGTTTACAATAAATTCAGGAGAAGCATTCGCGGCAGTAATAGGACCGCTCGTTGAAGTACCGGTGCTGATAGCTTTGGTAAACGTTTCGCTCTGGCTTCAGAAAAAGTATTTCCCGAAAGCGGAAAAAGGCGATATTAAACCGCCTGACTTATGTCCTTAAATTTATAATTATTTTGAGATGAAAAAACTTGTAGTAATATTTCTGTTAAGTTTGGTTTTTGTGTCCTGTCAGAAAGATAAGATAATCGGCACGAATGATATTACTTACAAAGTTTATTATTTCCATCCGTCTGCAAGATGCGAAAGCTGCATTAATATAGAGAACTTCACGAAGGAGCTTGTAACCACAAAATACTCAACTCCCCTTCCGATGAAGTATGAATCTCTGAACATAGAGGAAAAAGAGAATGAACATTATAGAAAAGACTTTAACCTTAAATTTGGCTCTGTTGTAATAACAAAGTATAACAAAGGACAGGTTGAAAAGTACAAGAATCTCGATAGTATCTGGTCATACAGCGACAACAAGTTTAACTTTTTCAAATACGCTGACAACGAAATTCAGGCATTCTTAAAATGATAATAAAAATTCTCGGCAGCGGCTGCAGCAGATGTAATAAGCTCTATAAGAGAGTTAAAGAGGTAGTAAAAGAAAACAATATTCAGGCAGAAGTGATAAAATCAGACGACATAAAAGAATATGCAAAGTTCGGTATAATGATGACACCCGGTTTAGTGATTAATGAGAAACTCGTATGTTCCATAAATGTACCTTCAGAAAAAGATATACTTAAATATATTTATGAAAATTCTTAAAACACATTCCCATTATGAAAAAACAGATTGTAGTATTATTGTTGATTGTTTTTACCATTATTTCCTGCAAGAAAAGCAGTACAGAAAACACACACGAAACAAGCGGTGTCGTGGGTAAAGATTCCGTTAAACATAAAATTGAATTTGTAGAGCTCGGCTCTGTAAACTGCATTCCATGCAAAAAGATGCAGCCAATCATGAAATCAATAGAGGAGAAATACAAAGGGCAGGTCAAGGTTACATTTCATGATGTATGGAAAGACGATGCTCCTGCAAAGAAATACGGAATACAATTAATCCCAACTCAGGTATTTCTGGATGCCAACGGCAAGGAAATCATGCGGCACGAAGGCTTTTTCCCTGAAGAAGATATCGATAAGTTTTTTCAGTCTCAGGGCTTAACCTTTAACAACTAAGCAAATGGTCGATTCAATATTTGAATTTTTAAGCAGCGCTCTTTCAGGAAATGCATATACCGCTTTATTTGCTTCTTTTGGCTGGGGTATAGTGAGTGTTCTGCTTAGTCCATGTCATCTTTCGAGTATTCCATTGGTTGTAGGATTTGTTAATTCTCAGGGAGAAATATCATACAAGAGAACTTTTAATATATCCCTGGTCTTTGGTATTGGCATACTTGTAACCATTGCTTTAATAGGTATAATTACTGCTATTGCAGGAAGATTATTAGGCGATGTTGGAACCATAGGTAATTATTTAGTAGCAGTAGTATTTTTTGTTGTCGGTTTATACTTAATGGATATTATTAAACTTCCATGGGATGGTGCAAGCATAAAGCCTACAAAACATAAAGGTATAACTGCAGCATTTATTCTTGGTTTATTATTTGGAATCGGACTTGGACCCTGTACATTTGCTTATATGGCTCCTGTTCTTGGAATTGTATTTCAGGTATCTAAAACAAATATACCGTACTCAGTCGCTTTGCTTCTTGCTTTTGGCGTAGGTCATATTTTGATTATTGTTGCTGCGGGTACCTTAACAAAGAAGGTACAGCAATACTTAAACTGGACAGAAAAATCTAAAGCATCAACATACATTAAACGTATATGCGGAGTG
>JBHELA010000034.1:0-3977 GCA_041859005.1 Ignavibacteria bacterium | reverse complement strand
ATGCCTTATTTCCCTGCCCTTTATTTCCCTTAGTGATAAAATATTGATTCCAATGTTTTATTGTACCGCCGACTTCTACGGGTTCGAAAAAGATTTCCTCACATCCGTTTCAAACAAAATAATAAACTCCGTTAAAGGCGTAAACCGTGTCGTTTATGACATAGGCTCAAAACCCCCCGCAACAATCGAATGGGAATAAAGTTTTTGAATAATAGTATCACCACAATATTGCTTAAAACAAAATAGAGTTTTTCCAGATATTATTTCCCTTATACTTCATAAACAAAAAACCCGCATCAGAAATGCGGGTTTATTAATTTTACTAAGAATAACTTTAATAATGATTTTATACGCTTTGCTTTCGGGATATCTGATTTATCGACTCTCGTCACTTAATCATCAACATCTGCTTTGTCTGATTGAAATTTCCCGACTGCATTCTGTAGAAATAGATTCCGCTGGGGAAATCGGAAGCGTTCCAGTCAACTGAGTATGTACCTGGTGTAAGCTTTTCGTTTACGAGTGTAACGATTTCTTTGCCGAGCATGTCATAAATTATTATTTTGACATAACTTGATTTCGGAATATCAAAATTAATTTTAGTATTAGGATTAAAAGGGTTTGGGTAGTTTTGGTAAAGAGAGAAAGAAGAGGGTGCTTCATTTGCTAATGAATTAATAGTTGTAATCCCACCGGTTATAGTTTTTATTATAGTACCTCCATCACCTGTACACCAACCAGTTAAATTGTCGATAAAATTAATACTATAAAGCTGTTGAGTCGTACCACTTACAACAATATTCCAATTATTTCCGCCGTTTGTAGTTTTTATAATTCTACCTGAAGAACCAGATGCGTAAGCTAAATTTTGGTTTAACATTCTAATTGACATAACATTATGATTAAAGCCATACTGGAGCCAATTGTTTCCTCCATCAGTTGTTTTATATATATCGCTACCTGCGGCAAATCCAGTATTAGCATCTAGAAAATTAACAGCATTAAACATCCCACCTATTATATTATTATTTTGATAAAACCAGTAATTACCACCGTTTGTTGTTTTTAGTATTTTATTATTCCAGCCGACAACATAACCTGTTAATGAATTTGTGAAGAATAAATCGTTAATTGTATAAGTTAGGATTCCTGTTGTATCATATTGTGTAATCCAATTGGCACCTGAATTTGTAGATTTTAAAATTACTGCTTGAGAATTATATCCTCCACTACCGGAAGCCCATCCAGTATTAACATCAATGAACTGAATACGAGTTAGTACAAAACCTAAATTATTGTTAACTAATTCAGTCCAGTTCGTACCTCCGTTAACTGTTTTAAGTACCCTGCTAAGCCCTGATCTATATCCAACAGCCCATCCGGTTTGAGAATCAATAAAGTTTATTGATGATAGTGAATTGAATGTTGAGTTGTATTGAGTTACCCAGTTAGTTCCGCCATTATTTGTTTTAATGATAATACCATTAATTCCTGTTGCCCAACCGGTTTGTGCATTCACGAAAAATGATGACGTTAGTAATTGAGATGTTCCTGAATTTTGAGGAAACCATCCACTTTGACCGAAACTGTTAGTTACGATAAAAAGAATACTAATTATTACAAATATCTTTTTCATATGATTATTTAACTAAATTTAACTTAATTGTTTTTGAATATGTGTCAGTTATTAATTTGCAGAAGTATATACCAGTTGGTAAATTACCGCCATCGAATGTAGTTTCATAGGAACCAGGCAAGAGTTTTTGATTAACGAGAGTTGAAATTGTTCTCCCGAGTGCATCAAAGATGATTATTTTTACATCGTCCGATTTCCGTATGTCAAATATAATCTTCGTTAATGGGTTAAACGGGTTTGGATAGTTTTGATATATCATAGAAAATTGCGGGACAAAATTTGACTTTTTATCTATTCCAACTTGGGATGTTGGTCTTCTCCATATTGTTTTCCCATATGTTCCTGTTAATAAATAATTACTCGTAAATACTAATGAAGAAGAATGAAAATCACCTGATGGAAAGCCATTATTTATTTGAACCCAAATGTTACTGTGCTTAATAGAGGTATAAACACCATAGACCTCCGCACCAGCATATATATAGTTCCCGTTGAATATTACGGTTTTTATATTTTTTCCGGAAAGTCCAGATTGGATCCAGTTGATTCCATTGTTTGTTGATGTATATATACCGTTTGAAGTAGCAGAATAAAACATTGAGCCATCATATTTAATTTTATAAACGGCTTTATCTGTTAAATCTGATTGATTCCATATATAACCATTATCAGTAGAATAATAAATACCAGAATAGCTTGTTCCTGCTATAACATAATTATTATTTACGGCAATAGATAGTACGGTTTTGTTGTTTAAAAATGATTGAGTCCAATTAGTTCCGTTATTAGTAGAGTAATATAGTCCATTATTTTCTGTTCCTGCAAACATATAGTTATTTCTAATACTAAAAGAGTATATCCAATATTGATTGCTTAAATAAGAATTACTCCAATCATTTCCATTATTAGATACATATATTCCATTCTCTACACAAGCATATGTAGTAGTACCAATAGAAATAAAATCATAAACTTGCTTATTAGTAAGTGAGGTAGTATTCCAAGTAAGACCTTCATTTGTAGAAGCATATATACCCCAATCATAATTTCCACAACCAGCAAGTAACATAGAGTTGTTGTAAAATAATGAAATTACATTTCTTGTCTGCCCCATTCCGTTCCATACTTGCACCCATTGTGCATTTACAGTTGATGATAATATTAATATCAATAATAAGTAAATTAGTTTTTTCATGGTTTAAATTCATATTTAATAATAATTGAAATTATTTCATTTTAGTTCTTTAAGAATCCTGAATTCTTCTTAATTTCATTTGCTTCTTCTTTTTTCTGCTCAAGTTCTTCCGGTTCTAAATGCTTCCACGCCGTTGACAATGCGTTATTATAAATAACCATTAGATTATCCACAATTGAGTTCCATACTAATGGGTCATTCACGGGTATATTTGTCGTGTAATACGAGTAGTAACTTTTTAATTTAAATGTAACGGGATCAATTTGAATACTTTTAACCCAAATTTTTGTTTTTGTGAATGGTTCTGAAAATATTAAATTTAATTTGCCAGACACTGTCATATCACCGTCTGCGTAGTATTCTATAGAGCTTCCCGTAGAAAGTATATTTATTGCCGTTTTCTGTTTCAAATAATTTCCTGCAAATTGTAAGTCTATTTCAGGCTCAATGAGTAAATCAGTTGTTTTCTTTTCGTTGTATACCATTTGGTCAATATTTGAAAATGGTCCTTTATATGGATAACCACGTGCGGTTAACATTTCGACAAAGTCCTTGCCCATGTTATCTGCGAAGATTTTATAAGGGTCAACATTTCCTTCCCGGAATGATTCTACATAGCGCGGGTTCAATAAAGCGAATGTAATGTCATTGGATTTTGTAATACCCTCGGTTGGTGGTACATAATCAAAACTTGCAGATTTTAAGGAAGGCGGCGGATTATCTTGTTTCAAACCTGCCGTACATCCTGTTAAAATGAATACGATTATTAATGCTAATGCTGAGTTTGTAAGAATTCTTGACATTGTATTACTCCTTTAGTTTATATTATTTAAAATGTTTTATAATTCTACTGTTACTTTGTATTCGCCGTTTGATGTTTCGGATTCGTTTTGCACGTTGAGGAAGTGCTCTGCCGACGGGTTTCCGAGTTCGGAAGCGAGTACTGTTTTCTTGTCACCTGCCGAAAGCTGTACAAAGATATCGCCGACTGCTTCTCCGCTGACACTGAGTCCGAATTTCAGGTCTGTTGTGCCTGTGTTTTGCAATGTTATCGAGTCTTCCGCGTCGTAGTGTCTTTCGTCAATATTTTTTACTGAATTTGCACCGACTTCACCGCTGAATGTTTTGTGTTTTTTCGGGCGGATG
>JBHELA010000469.1:0-4035 GCA_041859005.1 Ignavibacteria bacterium | reverse complement strand
GACCAGACAATAACGGGCACATCGCTTAACATGCTTGTACCGGCCGTTATCCTTTTGTTCTCAAAAATGAAGTTTAACAGCGACGGCATTACAACGGATATGAATTTCTATATTAAAGAGGTTCCCGGTCTTGGCAGTATTCCGGTGCTTGGAAAAATGTTTTTCCAGAACACCTATCTCACAGTATATATCGGATTCCTGTTCCTTATTATTTCGGCAATTGTCTTTTACAAAACAAAATTCGGCCTTCGGCTTCGTGCATGCGGAGAGCATCCACATGCCGCCGATTCTGTTGGTATAAACGTATATCATATGCGCCATGCCGGCGTCGCTATTTCCGGAGTTCTTGCAGGTGTTGGTGGGTTTTTCTACTCAGTAGGCATTATGGACGGAAACATCGGAGGTCACACTGGTGTTGCGGGATTTGGATTCTTGGCACTTGCCGTTATGATATTCGGGCAATGGAAGCCAATAAAAATACTGTTTGCGGCATTGTTCTTTGCGTTTCTTCGTACGTTAGCCTACTCGGTTCCACTAATTCCCTTCCTGGATGGCTTGCATATAAACCAGACTTTCTATAAAATGCTGCCTTATATTGCAACTATGGTTGTCTTGGCCTTTACTTCCAAAAAATCAAGCGCACCAAAAGCGGAGGGTATTCCTTATGATATGAGCCAAAGATAATATCCAATAATGGCAAGTCAAGTTTTTATAAACTGCAAGGCTCATCAGATAGCCTTGCAGTTTTTTACACTTATTTGTATTTCAAAATCCGAAAAGAATAATCACTTGAATTAGCCAAAGGCATCCCTGTAGCCAGATTATACTATGAGAAAAAGGCCCCATATTTTTAATATTCATGGTACTTGAGATTACAGTCGAAACGATTTGAGTATAGCAAACATTGGACTGTTTACAATACCGGATAGAATAACAAAGGAGAAGCCAACTATAGTCTTTGCTTACTTGTTATTTCTACAAATCATAGAGATTTTTTGATTTCGCTGTTCTTAATATAGAAAAAGCGCTTTTCCATCAGTTCATTGTTTTAAGTATTTCGATATATCCTTGCTTAAAGAACTGATAGTTACTTTCAATATAATCTGCGGGGTAGGCATCTAATGCAAGCAGCATTTCTCTTGTAAATTCTAAATATCCTGAACCGTTGGCGGTAATGAGGTTGGCATCTCTTACGGCTTGTTCATGAAGGTAATTATCACTGTTTGTATAGTTTTCCTTGGCTGTTTCAGTCAAATCCTCAAGCGTATTGCTCGTATGTCTCTTGTCATTCAGCAAACCATTAACACCTAGAAAGACAGTAGCATCACAAATTGCACCGATTACTTTACCATCCTTATATGCCCGATTAACAAGAGGTACAATTTTCTTTGCTTCTTCCATTCGCCATGACGTACCACCAATTAACACAATCGCTTCAAAATCAGCAGGACAATCATCAACGGCGTAATCGGGAATTGCAGTAAAACCGCCGAGAGATTTCACTGGATGACTATTTGTCGATAGTGTTTTCACTTCATATTGAGAAGTTTTGTCCTTAATCCTATTCTGTAGTGCTGTGGCTAAAAAAGAATATTCCCAGTCTGCGTATTGTTCTAGAATTACAAATATTACTTGCTTTTTCATAAGATACCTCCGCCTATTTTACTCATTTCTTGGTGCCGGGTATATGGATAATAGAAAGTTCGTAGCTATGTTCTAACTGCCCGTTTTGCTTATTTCGTATGTTTCCGCTTAAGAACAAAAGAGACCGCAAAACATATTACTGCTGGCAAAATAAATTCCACGCTTCTTGCCAAAACCCATACATAGAATGGCGTTGAATACTCAGTATGCTTAGAATAATCAAGAAAATAATCGCATCCCAAACGAATACAAAATCCAACCAATAACAGCCATACAATAGTAGTTAAAAAGCGTTCAATTTTTATTTTTCCTTTCATCTCTACACCTCGATAAATATGGATAATAGGAAGTTTGTTTGCCGGAGGGCCTAGAGTCTGTTACCGCTAAACAATTTTATTAAAAATTACCGTCTGGTCTTTAAGAGAAATCTTCCTAACTTGATACCCGTATTGAGTTAGCTCTTTTTTGTAATTTAAAAAAGAATGGTCTATTTCAATTCCTGCGACATTCTGTATTTCAGCGAAAGACAGTTTTAACGATAGGTTCCCATTCGTTTGAACATATTCCCATAGAGTTTTATATTTGCTCACAATATATCGCTCCTTACAAATTTGTGTTTGTCGTTAGTTCTCGTATTAAACATAATGTGCAACTCGAATTTGTCGCCGAGCTGCCAAGTCATATCTAATAATCACTCTTTATTTAAGCGTAAACATTGCTGAATAAAACATTTAATTACAACTCCACTGTCCCGGTCCGGAAGGCTTCCATCATCTCGCCTGTCAGACTGATTTTCAGTTCCTCTGGAGTGATATCTTTTCTATCAATCCACACACCTATGGACAATTCGTCTTCCTGCAGAGTGATGGTGTCATCGCCGTCCAATTCGGCAAAAAAGCCTGCTAGGATCGTATCTGTGAACGGCCAGGGTTGGCTTTTAAAAAACTTCACGTTCTTCACGTTCAGTCCGACTTCTTCTTTCACTTCCCGACGAACTGTCTGCTCAAGGCTTTCTCCGATTTCGGCAAATCCGGCAACGAGGGCATATCGTTTATAGGCTCGGCCAGCATATTTGGTCAACAGAAGGCGGTCACCATTATGTACCCCCACAATTACGCAGGGGGAAATCGTAGGATATACTTGGAAAGAACAGGCTTTGCAGTATAGCATTCGTTCTTTATCCGAATGAAACATGGGTTCGCCGCATCTGCTGCAGAAGTGGTGATCATCATACCAGCGATTTAGTTGCCGACCCACCGCACCCGCAAAGGTTCTCCAGTATTTCGGCTCCGCACGGAATCTAGAAATGGAGACGTAGGTCCAGCTATCTACCGAGTCGAGTCCTTTTTCCTCCGTAAGAAAATAATTGAGCTCGTCAATCGAAAACAGAAATCGGGCATTATCCATCAGATGCGGATGGGACTGCGCAAAATCAGAAAAGGACGGATACCAAAGCGCCTCTTTTTCCTCGCGAACTAGCACAGTATCTTCGTTATATGAAAGAAACATATCCCCTGGCTGCGCCTTTTGTGGTTGAAAATTATTGTAAAATACTTTAGGTTCAATATCTTGAATCATAATGCTCCTCTTTATCCTGCATTTTATAAAAGCGCAATTGCTATTTATTTCTGCTGCGCTACTTTTCGGTCTTCCTGACCCAACCCCCAAATACTTCGTCAATTGTTGCTATATGGAATAATGTCACAAACAAACTACCAAGTTCAAATATTAGTCCCTACAAACTCGGAGAATACGCAACAGGGTTTGTACGCTGTTAAACATAATGCGAAGTTTGGTTAGTACCATTAAGCTCAGAGTGTAGCGATTATTTAAATAATGAGGATTATTAACTAAAAGCTATGAGGATGCATGAGAAATCCAGCTGTGTAATCATCGGGATTGGTGCTGTCGAAGGAATCGAGCATCAAAATCGGATCATATTCCTGAACAGTTCCGTTTCCCAATACTCTGACCAAATTTACGCCGGCTCCATCCCGCGTTCTAAAACCCCAGACCTGTTGTTTGATTTTTCTTTCTAGATTCTTATTCCCTCGTTTATGTTTTGAAAACTATATTAATTAGAGAATCCTGATGACATAAATAGTCGCCGCCATGCTATTTATTAATATCAATGTTGATTTTTCCATCAGCGATTTCAATAATTCTATCGGCCTTCTCAGCGATGCGTCGGTCGTGTGTAATGATGATAAAGGTTGTTCCGAATTTTTCATTAATGTCTCGCAGAAGATTATAAATTGTCTCTGTGGAGTTGGAGTCCAGATTACCGGTCGGCTCGTCAGCCAGAATAATATCAGGATTATTAAGCAGTGCTCTTGCGATAGCAGTACGCTGCTGCTGTCCTCCCGACATCTGGGTAGCGTTGTTGTTTTT
>JBHELA010000478.1:0-5052 GCA_041859005.1 Ignavibacteria bacterium | reverse complement strand
TCCTGATTCACTGATACAGAATAATTTAACATACAATAAATTTATAAACGGCTCTGCAGGGTATGCGTTGAGAAAAACAAGCAATGTCAATTTAGACGCTACATATAACTGGTGGGGAACAAGAAGCGATCAAGTAGCAGTAGAAAATATGATTTATCATAAACAGGATTCAAGCTCATTAGGTTTAGTCTCTTTTCAACCATTCTTAGGCTCACCGAGCACTCAAGCACCGGGGCAAATAACACAAACAACATCTTTAGGGATATTTATTGATACAACATACAGTACCGAATATTCAGGGATGATTATGATTGGACAGAAAGCCTTTATGCAGTTAGGAGCGGTTGATGCTAATCCATATTCAAGAGATGTAACTCCGATTAGGATTAAGAACTTAAGAACAAATCAGTTAATTGAAGCTTTAGCAGTCGAGACAGGAATCTCAACGGGTATTTTCAGAGATACTGCTAAAGTAATGACTTCAACAAACTTTAATTTAAATCAGATTGGCGGGGCAAATGGTGATACAATATTGTTTTATTCAACAGTTACACCGACAGTGGAGAAAAGATTAATAGTAACAAGTATCTTAGCACCTCAATTAGTAAGTCCTTTAAACTATGCTGTAGGTGTTCTTGTAAGTCCAAGTTTTATATGGAGAAAAGTAATAGGAGCTACAAGCTATAGATTACAGATAGCAACTGATAGTTTGTTTGGAAATATTGTAACAAATGATTCTCTTATAACAGATTCTACAAAAACTGTAACAGGGCTTACACCAAGTACATACTATTACTGGAGAGTAAACACCATAAACAACTTTGGCAATGGAGCTTTCTCTGAAGTAAGAAGCTTTAAAACCTTAAACAATCCGAGTACAATTGTTCATTCGTATCCGGCAAATGGAGCAACTTCATTACCAACAACGCTGACATTCAAATGGTACAAGTCAACAGATATTATTGACGGGTTGAATAATGTTAAGAAATTTGACGACCAAAGAAACATAAAGGATAAAGATTTATTAAGTCCTGACTTTATAACAAATTATTGGTTTGAGTACAGCACGGATTCCTCTTTTACAACGGTAACAGGAAGAGATACATTATTAACAGATACTTTGAAAACCGTTGCAGGGCTGAACAATTTTACAAAATATTACTGGAGAGTAAAAGCAAAGAACGAAATCGGCTGGGGGACATTCAGCGATAAATGGAATTTCAGTACAGTTCTCGCAATACCATTACTGACATTACCTGCAAATAACACAACCGGTATATCATTAACTCCTTTATTGACGTGGGGTGTTGTAACAGGTGCAACGAGTTACAGAATACAGGTATCGACTGATAGTTTGTTTGCAACGACACAATGTGATACAACAGGAGTAACGACTGTAACTGTAAATGTACCTACCGGGAAATTGACAGGACTTACAAAATACTACTGGAGAGTGAATGGGACTAATGCAGGCGGAACAGGAGCGTGGTCAACTGTCTGGAATTTCCGGACATTGCAAAGCCTTACACTTAACCTAAAAGTATATCTTGAAGGATTCTGGAATGGTACGTCACAAGTGTCAGATAGTACTACAGTATATCTTGCCAACACCATAACACCTTTTGCGTTTATAGATAGTGCTAAAGTATTTCTTTCAACAACGGGAACTGCAATTGTAAACTTTACAAAAGCACCGAACGGAAGTTACTACATAGTAGTAAACCACAGGAATCATCTTGAAACATGGAGCAAACTGGCTCAATCGTTTGTAACAAATGCAGCAGTAAACTATGACTTCACTACAGCAGCAAACAAGGCATTCGGCGATAACATGAAACAGGTTGGAAGTGTGTGGGTTTTATACGGTGGTGACGGTAACAGAGACGGATCGATTGATGCTCTTGATGTATTTGCTTTTATTGGTCAATTTGGGAATTCAGGATACTTAAGCTGTGACTTCAATGGAGATGAATCAGTTGATGCACTTGATGTACCAATTATCATAGCCAACTTTGGTCTTGGAAAATCAGTTCCAACACTTGATGTTCAGATAGGAGGAAATATCAGGAAAGAAAGAGTAATTGAAGAAATACAAAAGCTTTTCAAACTCAATGGTGAATCACAAAAGAAAGAGACATTAAAGAACAAGAATTAAATTAACAATAAAATCATACTCCACGGTTTTAAACCGAGGAATATTGTTTAAAAATTTATTAATAAAACTTTAACAAATAAAATTAAAAAGATGAAAAAATTATTATCAATTCTGCTTTTAGCAGTGGTATTACTCTCAGAGGCATATGCTCAGCCGAAAGTTAATTTCACGCTGTCAAACCCGAGGTTTTCAGGTGGTTTCTTTCTATATGATCTGAATGCGGTCGTACCGACAGGAAAATTTTGGAGGCCGGGTGCATGTAACATAAGGATAAATTTCTCCACAGTAGGTACAGGTAACCTTGTAATAAAAGCTGATAACCCGATGGTAAATGCCAATCCGAATATAAGCAACGCGAACGGATATCAAGCAATGACCACAACATCATACCTGAGCGGAACAGTATTATCGGCAAATATTCTTACTTTCAATACAAGTGGTTTTTACAGGTTTAATCCCGGGACACACTTACTTGGAACTGTAAGATGGACTGCCACACCGTTAATAACTAACGTGAATGTATCATTTCGTATGCCTCCTTCGGCAAACCCTACTTTAATTACAGATAGTACAATATTTCTTGATACAACAGAATTTACGATAACAAATCCTATAATTACCGGGAATTTTACAGTATCATCAGAGATACCGACTGAATTTAAACTATATGAGAACTATCCCAATCCATTCAATCCTTCAACATCAATCAAGTACGATGTTGCTAAAAATTCATTCGTAAGGTTGAGTGTGTATGATATAACCGGAAAAGAAATAGAAACATTAGTAAGTGATAACTTAGAAGCAGGCAGATACGAAGCAACGTGGAGCGGTTCGAATTACGCAAGCGGAGTTTATTTTGCAAAGATAGAATCCGGTGATTACAAACATGTGATAAGGATGCTGATGGTGAAATAAGTGAGAGGAAGAAAAATTTGGAGTTGTTAAGAAAGTGGAATGCCGGGAGTGACACCACTTGAAATATAATCTTCGCATAGTTCTATTCTGTTTACATTTGCTGAGAAAGCTTTTTGTGCTGTTTTAAAGTCGAATGCTGCGAGTTCGAATATCATGGTGTAAAATATTGAAAATAGGGGAGAATTGAAATATGGTAATTCAAGATTTGTTTAACCGTCCGCCAAAAAGACGGCGGATCTTCGAAACGAAAATAGATGAGAGAAGAGCAAAATCACTTACCACCAATGCACGAAAACACCAAAAGAAAATTATTTACTTGCAAATCAGAACTTTTTAACATGCAAGCCAATCCACTCCGCAGAACGGTCATGATAAATCAGGATAAACTATTCTTCGACAAGCACAGAGGGGGGTTAACTAAGATTCAAAACTAATAATATTTGCACACAGATCTAAGTTGAGAGAATATTATAAACATTGAGAAAAATTTAAGAACAAAGAATTAACTTAGATTTTCACTTTAAGAAATAGATATATGCAGATAAAATAAAAGATGGATATTTGTTAAAGCTTGGAGTTTATTAAATAACGACACAACAATAATTTTTGCTAAACTGCAATAAAAAATAACTTGTAATAAATAAGAATTATTTATAAGTTCAAATAGGGCAAGTTTTTATAAAATTGTAAAAACTTAATATGAGAAAATAGTTACAGGGTCATGGTTTAAAACACGGTTGATTATTCCGTTTTTAGATATGACCTTTTGTGTTTTAAAAAGATACTATTGATATTATGTTTGAGTAGTGATTTATAACATTCGATACAATTTGTAAGCGTTCTTTATAAATAAGATTTTAACGTAGCTTTTGCTAAGTTCTGCTGTGAAAACTGGTAATTTTCTAACCGTGTAGAATAGGCGTAAAGTTGCGTCCTGATATAGGACGCGCTTTATTATGTCTTTCACGGTAGGTATACCAGTACCTCACAGCGGGATGTAATGTAAGTTGCGTCCTTTTTAAATTTATATCAGAATTATTATGAGTCACGAAAAAGATTTTAAAATTGAGAGAAGTAAATGTTTCACTTTCCGATTTATACTTTATTTTATAGTAATTTCTATTTATATAATTTCATTAGTAGTATTCATTATCATTTCAGAAGAGAAGGCAAATACAAAAATATTTGAAATCTCCATTTCCTTTACACTAATAATATTTACATTCGTACAATTCGAAATCCAGCACAAGAAAAACGAAATTGAAACATTCCGCGAATATAACAATAGGTATGATAAATTAAATGACGATTTAAATTATCTTATTGATCAAATAAATATAAAAGCTTTTGAAGAAGAGCAAAATAAACATGGAAACAAGAAAACAGCAAAAGGATTAATAATTGATTACTTAGTCCTTTGTTCGGAAGAATATTACTGGAGAAGGCAGGGGTATATATCAAAAGGATTATGGATTAACTGGCAAAGAGGCATAGAAGAGAAATTTACTGATTTTAAAAAGGTGAATGGTGTATACGAGATTATTAGTGATGAGGATGAAAATTATAAAAATTCATATTATGGGTTCTTTGAAAGTAAATTTATAAAGAAGTATTTAGACGACTTTATAATTACAAAGTAAAATAGATAATGAATGACAGTAGAAATTGAAAAATTGAATTTGGAATTAGTTAAAGAAGCTCTTGACAGAGTAGAAGAACAATACTTTGTTACACCAATTATAAATGGACATATAATGCACTCCGAAAGGATATTTGCTTATGAGTTTTACCACCAACTAAGAGTTGTTTTTGATAAAGGAAATGAAAATTCAACATTTGAGTTCGGAAAAGGACATCAAATAAGTGGTGAATTTAGGAAAGGATATGAGATTAACGGAGAATTCAGGAAGGGGTATGAGATTAATGGTGAATTCAGGAAAGAACGGGGGGCATTTAATAATCGCGATAATTTTAGAACAATG
>JBHELA010000134.1:0-4671 GCA_041859005.1 Ignavibacteria bacterium | reverse complement strand
TTATCTCCTTATACAATAAAAAGATATTCTGTTAATCTGAAAGCAGTATTTAATAATGCAATTAAAGAGGGTTTAGTTAAAAAATGGAAAATTGTAGATTAGAATTAATTATGATATATATCAAAATTGATTAAATTAGGGGGAAAATATTATAAACTTTGTTTAGTTGATACTTGCATAATAAGTGAATTATTGAAATTCAAAAAGAAAATAGGTTCATATATAGTTCCTAAGTTTATACAAGAGCAGAGACTGTTTTGTTATTCGATCAAGAACATTGAAGAATTAGAAATATGTAAGGATATTTTTGAGGAGTTTATTAGTTACACCAGTATTATGCCTACAATACTATTAAAAACAGATGGAATGTTATTAGATGAAGAAATAAATAATTATGAAAACGATAATTATAAAATTGATCCAATATTACTTTTCGTAAATATGCTTAAAGGTGCTGATTATTATAAGGAATTTAGAGATATATTTACTCATAAAATTATTGCAGATAATTTCAGCAGGAATAGAGATCTTAAACCATTTGTATTTGATGCATTGAAAAAGAAATCAAATAATTACCCTAGTGAAAACATATTCTTTGAAAAACGATTTATTAATAATTGGCTAACATCCGAAATGCATAATATACTATATGACATTTATAAAGAATTTGTTAATAATAAAATCAAATCTAAAGAACCTATTAATTATAATAAATTCTTGTCTTTAAAATCTATGACACTGATTAGATTTTATAAATTTTATATGAAACATAGAAAACCCAAAACATCGGATATTAATGATATATATATATCAAGTACTTTTCCTTATGTTGATACTGTTTTTTTGGAAAAGGATATGACCAATCAAATTTTACAAATTCAGAACAAACATAATTTTTACAGAGAATTAGAAATCTTAAAATTAAAAGATTTCGTATCATGACCTCATACCAGCTAAAAACACAGACGATTTACTGCGGGGATAACCTCAAAATGTTAAAAGATTTGCCCGATGAGAGCGTTGACCTTTGCTATAACAACTATCATTTTAATTCAGGTTCTAATAAAGATTCCTTTTTAGATATTAAACCTGTTTTACTTTGGATAAATTGTTAAATAATATTGAATATGAATATACAAAAATTTGTAAAAGATTTTGAAAAGTTAAAGAAAAAGGGTTTCATTAAATCTCACAGAAGAGGACCAACAGGCATTGGCCACACTTTAGAGCAAGAGTTAGGAATGAAGGAAAATAACATTGCTTTGCCTGATATAAAAGGTGCTGAATTGAAGGCTCATAGAAGTAATCAAAATAGTATGATTACCCTGTTTACTTTTAATAGAAAATGTTGGGTAATGAAACCGCTTGATGCTGTTAATAAATATGGAAGTCTTGATAAAGACGGAAGAATAGGTTTATATTATACAATGTCCATTAAGCCCAATAGTGCGGGTCTTTTTCTTGATATTGAGGATTCTAAAATATCAGTTAGACATAAAACAGGTGAATTATTTGTCAATTGGAACTTGGAAGAACTTGCAAAACGGTTTGAGAAAAAAATCCCTGCTTTAATTCTTGCAAATGCAGAAACGGAAGAAAGAGACGGTATAGAATATTTTAAATTTACTAACGCAAGACTGCTCAAAGGTACATCACCTGATTTATTGCATGAACAATTTAGACTGCAAAACATTTTGGTTGACTTACGACTTCACGACCAAGGGACAAGAGCTAGAAATCATGGGACAGGATTTAGGGCGTATGAAAATAAATTAATTTATCTTTTTGAAGAGTCTAAGATTATTGCATGACATACAGGGTAATAAGAAATATTAAATATGATTTCGCAGGTCAGAGCTATGCATCAAGCTATCCAAATTTGCACCGCTATCCCGCAACGATGATACCCCAAATCGGAATTGAAATATTTAAAGAACTGGATATTAAAAAAGGAAAAATGCTTGACCCGTATTGCGGCTCGGGCTCTTCTTTTGTTGTTGGACTCGATAGGGGTCTTAAAGAAATGGAAGGTTTTGATATTAACCCTCTTGCTGTTTTAATCTCAAGTGCTAAATTTACAAAGGTTAATCCTGTTGATTTAAAGCAAAAAGCTAAAATAATTAAGGATAAATTATTCGAATACTCTTTTACAAATGAAATAGATTCAGAGCTCAAAATACCTAATGTAACTAATATTGATTTTTGGTTTCTCGAAAGAAGCAAGAATGAACTTGCATTGATAAAATCATTATTAATGAATATTTCTAATACCAATATTCGAAGATTTATGCTCGTTCCTTTTTCGGAAACAGTTAGAGAATGTTCTTTCACAAGAAATAGTGAGTTTAAGCTCTTCAGAATGAAAGAAGCTGATATGAAGAAGTTTAACCCAAACTGTGTAGATATTTTTATCAATAAGCTTGACAAAGCAATTTATATTTACGAACATTATTATTTTCCATTACTCGATGGTGCAAAACTGCATTTTGGTTACTCGGAATTTCCTCAAAAAGAAAATTATTTTGATATAGTTTTAACAAGCCCGCCTTACGGCGACAGCAGAACAACGGTAGCATACGGACAGTTTTCAACTCTGACAAATGAATGGCTTGGAATTGAATATGCACGGCAAATTGATAATATGCTAATGGGCGGTAAAGTATCGAAGGAAAAGTATAAGTCCGGAATAATATCTCATTATATAAATCAAATAGAAAAAGTCTCTGAGAAAAGAGCTTTTGAAGTATCGGCGTTTTATTTTGATTTGGAAAAATCAATAGACGATGTTTCAAAAAGTGTTAAGCGTGGTGGGAAGATAATTTATGTTGTGGGTAACAGATTGGTTAAAGATGTATTGCTTCCTACAGACCAATTCATAGCGGAAAAGTTTGAAGCAAGAGGCTTTAGACATCTATTAACTTATGAAAGATTGCTTGCCAATAAAGCTATGCCTGCTTTGAACTCTCCATCGAATCAAAGCGGAGTAAAACGCAGTACTATGAAAAATGAATATATTATTGTTTGCGAAAAACCTTTCGGTCCGGAAAGTTGGGTAGTATGCGAAAAACCAAAAATCAAATACAAAGCAACTAAAAAATCAAAACAAACAAAGAAGGCGAAATAGAAATAGTACCAATAACGGTTTCAGCATTGTTAAGAGCAGAACAGTACAAACATTAATAAAAGCTTTCTGTTTATCAAAGTGAACATTTGACTTTTATGGGTTTAATCCGTCTATATTACACCCTTTTCCCAAATTCCCCCTGCTCTCAAACTCCCGTATTCTCCCTCCCGGCTTCAAGCACTTATCCTCCACCTACATCCGGTCTTTTTAACATTTTCATATAATTCTTAATAAATTAACAAGATTCCCCCTTCTCTTTCCCATACCCCCTATTCATATCCAATATCAGCTAAAATATTTTCAACTCTGATTTTTTATTCTTCAACTCGGATTTTCTATTCTTCAACTCGGATTTTCTATTCTTCAACTCGGATTTTCTATTCTTCAACTCGGATTATTATATTTCAAATTCGGATTATTCTGTTTATATTTCATAAATTCAATACAAAATTTAACAAAATCAATATGTTAATCACGAACATAAACAAGCTCTTTAAACTGCGCGGTATCACAAAACCCAAAAAATTCCTCGTGGATAACGGTTTTTCTAACACTACCGCATACAATATCACTCACTACCGCTTTACTACGCTTACACTCGATAAAGTCGAAAAACTCTGCCTCATCCTGAATTGCACCCCCAACGACTTACTCGAATTTCGTCCCGCAAAAGATGCCCTCATTCCCGAAAATCATCCCCTGCTGAAGCTCCGCCCATCGGAATCCTTCAACATAAACGAAATCGCACAAGATATTCCAATTGATAAAATTCATGAGTTCAAATCCGCAGTGGACGAAATCAAATCAAAACTCACAAAATAGTTGATGGTTGTTAGTTCCTGCCCATGGCAGGCGGGCGTAACTGATAAGAAATAAGAGAAATGTTGTTCGGGGGTTACTTCTTCTAGTCTTACTTTTCCCGGTCTTTCTTTTCCTGGTCTTCCTTCTTTTTCAGGTAGGCAACAGCTTCTAAGCTGGTCATGTCTTCTATGCCAAGCTCTTTGGCTTTCTTCAAACCATTCACGATAGCTTCGTCGAACTGTCTGCCGAGTTCCCTCGCCCTTTCCATAGCTTCTTCCGAGTATTGCCATTGCTTGCTCATTTATTATTCCTTTCTTTTTGAGGTTTACAAATTTGTGATTTTTGTTATGGTGGTCACTGGAGATATTATTTAAGGAATTATTTAATAATTCTTCTTATACAATATAGTAATTTTGTGAATGCAAATATTATCATTTGATGAGAAATTTTAAGAGCGGTGACAGAGTAACAAAGTGACGGAGAGCAGTGAAAAAGTGAGTAGTGAATAGTGAGTAGTGAATAACTTGTTGCTGGTGGGTGATAGTTGATGGTTGAAAAGTGTTCAACCCGTTTCGGGGTTGAGGTGTTTTGGTTTGTTCCCCCGACTTCGTCGGGGGTTATTCATGTTGAACCCGCTTTGCGGGTTCTTTTTATAGTGTGCTTTTTAGCTACAGACATGGAATCCCTAAAGGGATTCTGTTTAGGGTGTTCCTATTACCTACCGACATGGAACCCCTAACGGGGTT
>JBHELA010000015.1:0-3021 GCA_041859005.1 Ignavibacteria bacterium | reverse complement strand
GGGAGAATTTTACGGAATGGAGTTTGAGAACTTGCCTGCCGTAAATAATTTCATTACGGAAGAAACGGTTATTAAGATTGGAAATAATGTATTGAATTTTATACATACTCCGGGGCATTCACCCGGCGGGGTTTGTATAGTCGATTACAAAGAGAAAATAGTGTTTTGCGGAGATGTAATATTTCAGTCATCGATAGGAAGAACTGACCTTCCCGGAGGAGATTATCATGTACTTTTACATTCAATAAAGAAAAAGCTGTTTGAGACGTGTACGGACGAATATGAATTATACCCCGGTCATATGGGAAAAACGACTGTCGGTGAAGAGAAAAGACACAATCCTTTTTTAAAAGATTGAAATTCCCAGCTGCAAGCAGCGGGATATCTTACTATCTATATTTCATCCCTACGCTACTGATATTTCGTCCCAACGGGACTTTAAAAATATAGAAATCAATAGCTATAAATATGTAGTCCCTACGCTACTGATATTTCGTCCCTATGGGACTTTAGAAATATAGAAATCAATAGCTATAAATATTTCGTCCCTACGCTACTGATATTTCGTCCCTATGGGACTTTAAAAATATAGAAATCAAAAGCTATAAATATTTCGTCCCTACGCTACTGATATTTCGTCCCTACGGGACTTTAAAAATATAGAAATCAATAGCTATAAATATTTCGTCCCTACGCTACTGATATTTCGTCCCTATGGGACTTTAGAAATATAGAAATCAATAGCTATAAATATTTCGTCCCTACGGGACTTAGAACATTAGAACCTTTTTGCTACTGATATTTCGTCCCTACGGGACTTTAGATGTTAAAACATTTCAAGATTTTGCTGCAAGCAGCGGGGAATTAAATCCTTAGTGATTAAATCATAGATTGATCTTAAAAGTATTTATGATTGAAGACACATCGTAATCAAAATCGCTGCGTTTGTACGAATTTTCAGCTATAAATCTTATCATATAACTATAGAACTCTCCGTTATTATCCTTTATTGTGGTGTAATAATAAATCTTTTCATAAGTATCTTTGTCTTTGTATTCAGCCGACTTGCTTTCGTATGATGCAGTGTTCGAAGTAACATAATCCCCTATTCTTTCAGGGATATTAAGGTTGAAATCTTTTTCGAAAGTGTAAGTCAAGTCATCAAGTTTTTGCTGTGCCGGAAATTTAAAAGCAATGATAGTTACAGCAACTTTTGAGTTTTTGTTAAAACTGTATGTTATTACGTCTTTTTTATCTGTCTCAACCTTTGAGCCTTCTGTCCATTTATTATCGAAACTAATCTGAAATTTATAGCTGCTGTTATTAACATTTACCTGAGAAAATAAAACAGGTGTAACAAACAAAACTGCGATAAGGATTAAAATATATTTCATTATATTAATTTAATTTTGATTTAAAGATTTGGTATTCATCACGATAAATACCCTTAGTTGAATCATTGACTATCTTATACTTCTTCATCTGGTCTTTAACATTTTGAATTCTATCCTGCGGCAAAGGATGTGTTGCAAGAAGGCGTTCGAATCCTCCTCCTACTGTTCCTGATATCTGCTGCTTTTTAAGTATCTTATCGAAGAAATACTGAATACCTCCGGGATAATACTTGGATGTCATCAGATATTTAATTGAATAGTCATCTGCTTCTTCCTCATCTGAGCGGCTGTTTGCCAAGAATCCCAGTCCCACGAATAAGTTTGCGGCAATTTCAACTGCAGCATTCGGGTTACTGCCGAGTACAATACTCATTAGCATGCTCATTCCGTAATAAGATGTCAAGCGCTGAGTCATATGACGTAATTCTGCATGAGCAATCTCATGCGCGATAACCCCTGCGAGTGTTGCTTCATTATCAACAAACTTCATAAGACCTGTATAGACATAGATAAAACCTCCGGGTGTACAGAAAGCATTAATAATAGTATCATTTATTACCTGAAATTTATAAGGGAAGACATTTTTATATTCAATCTTCGGGGAAGAATTAAGAATATACCTACCAAGGTCGGAAACATAGTTGGTAACATCGGGATTGTTTGTCAGCAAAGGGAATTCATTCGGTTTGCTTTGTATTTCTCTGTCAAGATCCTCACCTAATTTAACATCTTCAGCTGTAGAAAATAAATTTGCACCGCAGCTGTAAAAAATTGAAATAGATAATAACATAACTATCAGGACTAATGCAGAGAAAGGTAATATTTTGCTTGTTTTCATCATACGTATAAGTTATGTATTTATATAATCTTATACAATAATAATGGTAATAATGTTCCTTATTAAATTAATTCAATTTAACTCAAAAGATACTAAGCTGACTGATTTTATTGAAAGATGAAGAAATTTCAACACTAAGGTCAAGGCGTATCAAGAGATACAAACAAAGAAAAGATCTTACCACCGAGAACACGGAGAAAATCGCGGAGGACACAGAGAAAAGACCAATTTAATATTAAAAGCAAAAGATTTTAAACGCAGAGAGCGTCCGCCCAGTCCTCCCAGTCCTCCCAGCAAGACGGCGGATCTGCGACTCGAAGGCAAAGGTCGTTCTCCGCGTCGAATCTGCGACAAAGAGAACAAAAACTGATTTTAAGTCTCTTAGAAATTTACTTTTATTTAATTGAACGCTGATTTTCACGGATGAAGCGGATTTGCGCGGATAGGAATAATTTTATGTAATTAGGTTTTGGGAGAGCTTAAATGGAACACTGATTAGCAAGAGCCACAAACAAAGAAAAGATTTTACCACAGAGGCGCACAGAGATAGGCACAGAGGACACAGAGAAAATACATGATAAAATAGAATATTTTTACCGCAGGGATCGCAGAGAACGCAGAGAAAATACATGATATAATAGAATATTTTTACCGCTGAGGTCGCAGAGAACGCAGAGAAAGAAAATAGATTATAGTTTAACAAAAGATTTTTAACGCAAAGGATGCAAAGGTCGCAAAGGTCGTTCTCCACGGCGAATCTACGACAAAGAGAGCAAAAACACTCTTTAA
>JBHELA010000011.1:0-6359 GCA_041859005.1 Ignavibacteria bacterium | reverse complement strand
GGCATTCATAACCATAACACTTGTTCCAATGCTGATGACAATGTTTATGAAAGGAAAGATGAGACCGGAGAATAAGAATCCGGTAAATAATTTCTTTAGTAAGTTATACGACCCTGTACTTCGGCTTGCTTTAAAATACAGAAAAACAACTTTAGGAATTAATGTACTCGCATTGCTCGTGACAATTCCTTTAATAATGAATATGGGAAGTGAATTTATGCCTCCACTCGACGAGGGTAGTCTTCTTTTTATGCCGACTATGCTGCCGAATGTTTCCGTTAATGAAGCAAAAAGAATTTTACAGGTACAGGATGCAATAATTAAATCTATTCCTGAAGTTGACCACGTGCTCGGCAAGGTTGGTCGTGCAGATACACCCACTGACCCGGCACCCGTTAGCATGATTGAAACGATAATTATGCTGAAGGATAAATCTGAATGGAGAGATGGCATCACGAAGGCAGATATAGTATCCGAGTTAAACTCAAAACTTCAGATTCCTGGGGTAAGTAACGGATGGACTCAGCCTATTATTAACAGAATTAATATGCTGTCAACAGGTGTGCGAACTGACCTTGGAGTAAAGATATTCGGTGACAATCTTGATACACTCGAAATACTCGCCATAAAAGCAGAGAATATATTAAAGAAAATAAACGGAGCCGCAGATGTGTTTGCAGAAAGAACTCAGGGCGGTTCATACATAGACATCGATATAAAGCGTGATGTAATTTCAAGGTACGGATTAAACGTTGGCGATATTCAGGACGTTATCGAAACTGCTATTGGCGGAGAAAACATTTCAAAGACAGTAGAAGGCAGAAGACGATTCCCCATTAGGGTTAGGTATATGCAGGATTACAGAATGGACATTGATGCTCTGAAGAAAGTTTACGTAACTGTTTCAGGCGGATCAACCGGAAGTTTACTATCAACGGGTTCAATGGGTTCGATGCCTACGGGTACAAGCGTATCGGGAAGTGGAAAACTACAGATACCTCTTGGAGAAATTGTAGATATAAATATTAAATCTGGACCGCCAATGATAGGTTCCGAAAATGCAATGCTCCGTTCGATAGTATTCCTGAACGTCCGCGGCAGGGATATGGGAGGATTTGTAAATGAAGCAAAAGAAGTTCTCGATAAGGAACTGGCTCCTTCTTTACCGAAAGGATATTACTATTCCTGGAGCGGTCAGTGGGAAAATCAGGAACGGGCAAAGCAGAAACTGCAGATAATACTACCGATAGTATTTCTGATTATATTCTTAATGCTTTATTTTGTTTACAAGAATTTTCTTGAAGCAGGTCTCGTGATGCTTTCCGTACCTTTTGCATTGATTGGAGGTGTGTATTATATGTCAATACTCGGTTTGAATTTCTCTGTAGCTATCTGGGTTGGATTTATTGCATTGTATGGTGTAGCAGTAGAGACGGGTGTTATTATGGTCATCTATCTTCACGAAGCACTGGATAAAAAATTGATTGACAAGAACGGAATACTATCACAACAGGATTTAATTGACGCAACAGAAGAAGGCGCAATCCTGAGGCTGCGTCCAAAACTTATGACAGTAGCTGTTGCTATGATAGGATTGATTCCAGTAATGTGGGCAACGGGAACAGGTTCTGATTTAGCCAAACCGCTTGCAGTACCTCTTATCGGAGGAATATTAACCTCAGCTATTCACGTTTTATTCGTAACACCTGTTATTTTCGTTATGATAAAAGAGCAATACAGAAAACGTGGTAAGTTGAAGAAATCAGAAATGGCACAGTTTATGGTTCATTAACTAAAATAATAAAATGAAAAACTTAAATTTAGCACTAATAGTTCTTACGGTTATTTTGATATTCATCGTAAAAACATCATACGGTCAGCACGAACATAACGGAGCTGACTCTACAAGAACAAATAAAGTAAAGGATGTTGTCTGCGGAATGGAAGTAGAAAAGAATGATTCTTTGAAAGTTCAGTACAATGAGAAAGATTATTTCTTCTGTTCTAATAAAGATATGCTTGCGTTTCTTAAACAGCCCCAAAAATATACAGATGAAAAAACGCAAAACCAAAAGGAACATAATATGGATCACGGAATGATGGGTATGTCAACCACAATGATGATTATAATGGGCGGAATAATGGTAACCGCAATGATAGTAGGAATGTCAGGTGTTATGAAGTAATATGGAGGGATTTATTAAATTGAATCGGAGGTTAGATATTTAATATAATTTATTAATATATAACTCTTTTTAAAATGAAACTTTTCATTAAAAATATGGTCTGCGGACGCTGTATTATGGTTGTCAAATCTGAACTTGAGAAACTCGGTTATCACACGGAAAACGTAATACTTGGTGAAGCCGAAATAAATAAAGTACTATCAAAACAGGAAATAGAACAGATTAGAAAAACCATATCTGTCTCAGGTTTCGAATTAATAGATGATAATACGGGAAAATTAATAGAAAGAATCAAAACTACAATAGTCCAGTTTGTACATTATAAAAACGAAGATGTTAATATTAATCTTTCCGAATTTCTTGAATCCAAAATACATAAAGATTATACATATCTGAGTAATTTATTCTCTTCCGCCGAAGGCACTACAATCGAGAAATACTGCATTAATCAGAAAATTGAAAAAGTAAAAGAGCTTATCGTTTATGGTGAACTTAGTTTAAGCGAAATTTCTTATAGATTAGGATACAGCAGCGTAGCATATCTTTCAAGCCAGTTTAAAAAAGTTACAGGGCTTACACCCAGCCATTTTAAAAAAATTAAAGAAGTGAAAAGAAAACATCTGGATAAAATCTGACCTGTAAATATTACAAAACTTATTAAAGAAATCGTAACAAGGTTTTAAGTCAATCTTTCTATTTTTGTATAAACAATTTATTAATTTAAATATTACAAAAATGGAAACAACAAAAAGAACTTTTCCGATTACAGGTATGACCTGTTCCTCTTGTGCAGTCAGTGTTGAAAGTATGCTCAAAGCACAAAAAGGTGTAATTACCGCATCAGTAAATTTTGCGAATTCTACGGCTTTTGTTGAATATGACACTATCGTAGCCGACTTAAATGATTTTAAGAATGCAATCCAATCGATTGGTTATGATATATTGATAGATGATGACAGTATGGATATGAAAGAAGATATTGAGAGCCGGCAATATAAAACTCTGAAAATCAACACCATACTGTCATTATTCCTATCCCTTCCAACCGTAATAATAGCAATGCTGTTTATGGATATGCCCTTTGCAAATTTAATAATGTTAACGCTTTCAGCGCCGGTTCTTTTCTGGTTTGGAAGAATGTTTTTCATTAACGCTTATAAAAAAGCAAGACACTTCAAGGCGAATATGGATACGCTTGTTGCACTCAGTACGGGAATTGCTTTTGTATTTAGTATTTTTAACATGTTCTTTCCGGAATTTTGGCATCAGAGAGGGTTACATCCCCACGTTTATTTTGAAACCGCCTCGGTTATTGTATCTCTTATTCTTCTTGGAAAATTGCTTGAAGAAGGTGCAAAATCTAAAACGTCTTCTGCAATTAAAAAACTGGTTGGATTACAGCCAAAATCTGTTACCGTTATAAAAGAAGATGGCAGTGAAGTGGAAATACCTGTTGCACAACTAAAAATAAACGATATAATATTAATTAAACCCGGTGATAAAATTCCTGTTGATGGTGAAATAATTAGCGGTAATTCGTTTGTTGATGAAAGTACTATAACGGGAGAATCTTTGCCCGCAGAAAGAACAAAAGGCGATAAAGTATTTGCAGGAACAATAAACCAGAGAGGCAGTTTCAGATTTATTGCGAAGAAAGTGGGAAACGAAACTGTACTCGCACAAATAATTAAAATGGTTCAAGAATCTCAGGGAAGCAAAGCTCCCGTACAAAAACTTGTTGACAAAGTAGCCGGTATTTTTGTACCCATAGTAATCATTATTTCAATTATAAGCTTTTTGACATGGTTGTTCTTCGGAGGTGATAATGCAATTACTCACGCATTACTTGCTCTGGTGACCGTCCTTGTTATTGCTTGCCCATGCGCTTTAGGGCTTGCAACGCCGACAGCTATAATGGTCGGGATAGGAAAAGGTGCTGAAAAAGGGATTTTAATTAAAGATGCTGAAAATCTTGAACTGGCTCATAAAATTAATGCCGTAATTCTCGATAAAACAGGAACAATTACAGAAGGAAAACCGGAAGTCACAGATTTTGTTTGGTATGTAAAAGAAAATGAACAAATAAACTTAAAACAAATATTGTTTGCCATGGAATCTGTGTCGGAACACCCGCTCGCAGTTGCGGTAAAAGCGGAATTAGAATCTGAAAATATCCCGCATTTACAACTTGAAAGATTCGAAAGTAAACCCGGACTTGGGATTACTGTTTTACTAAATGGAATTGAATACAATGTTGGCAATAAAAAACTGATGAATTCAAAAAACATTGATTTTACCGAAGAGATAATACTTAAAACATCGGATTTGGAGAATAAAGCAAATACGGTTATATATTTTTCAGGAGCGAACAGATTATTTGCTGTGATAGCAATTGCCGATAAGATAAAAGAAACGTCGATAAAAGCAGTAAAAAAATTACAGAGTCAAAATATCGAAGTTTATATGCTTACAGGTGATAATAAACAAACCGCAAAATCCGTTGCAGATAAAGTCGGGATTAAAAAATATAAAGCGGAAGTAATGCCTTCAGACAAAGCAGAATTTATAAAAGAATTACAAAACAAAGGAAAAATTGTTGCAATGGTTGGAGATGGTATTAACGATTCACAAGCACTGGCGCAAGCCGATGTGAGTATAGCAATGGGGAAAGGCTCTGATATAGCGTTAGATGTTGCAAAAATGGCTATTATCTCTTCAGACCTTCAGTTAATACCCGAGGCGATAAAGCTCTCCCGGCTTACGGTGCAGACTATCAGACAAAATTTATTCTGGGCATTTATTTATAATCTGATTGGAATACCAATAGCAGCAGGTCTCTTATTTCCTTTCTGGGGATTTTTATTGAATCCGATGTTAGCTGGTGCTGCAATGGCATTTAGCTCTATATCGGTTGTAAGCAATAGTCTAAGGCTTAAATCAAAAACCCTTTGAATCGTATTTATCGATTTAAAATACCGAAATAAAACCCGTTTCTTCTGCCTGTCCCCTTTCATCAGGTGAAAGGGCAACTTCTCAGGCAGACGGAGCGGGTTATTTATCATTTTAGTATTTAAAATTTCTTGACATTAATACAGTATTTAATCTATAACGTCATCTTAATTCTGCTAGCAAGTTTATTTTGTACTTTTCAAAATATTTCTGAGTATCATGACAGTTTATCTTCATTAAAATCTTGTTATAATTTATTTGCATATAAGTATTCTAAATCTTTATTATACAAATTATGTACTTTAAAATATCTAATTCAATCTGCTGAAGAACACAAATACTATTCGATATCATAATAGTAAATATTACTTTTAACTTTTATCAATGCTTTAATGTTACTATATTTAATATATATGTCATACAATTATAAAATATTAAGTTTTCTAATTCTTTTCGCCTTAGGGTTTCTTTTCTTGCATTCCGAATTAGATTTATTTTCACCTGAACATCACATTCATAATTCACACGATTTCTGCGATATAGTAGATAATGCTAAGACCGAAAATATTAGTATTGCCAAGCTCAAGATCAGCAGTATTAATATTCCGATTGTATTCTTAGATTTACCTATTGATTTATCTTACGGATATTTTCCATCAAAAATTATAAACTCCCATAAACAAAATCAAAAAATAGATATTAACATTCTTAACTCTTCTCTATTGATTTAGACTTCGTTCTTTCCAAAACGAACATTTCTTAAAATAATCTTAATTAATTTTTACAATTATGAAACATATTATATGTTTAATATTCTTAATATTAATATTTAAAAATATTATAGCACAGGATAACCTTCCAAAGCAATTAAGTTTATCTGATGCCGAACGTATTGCTAAAGAGAATAACACCGTTTTTAAAAAAGGGCTTAGCAAAATTGAATTTGCTGAGGGAAAATACCTTTCAGGTGTTTCACCGCAAATGCCCGAAGTATCATTGTCATATGACTTTGTACCGTACGGAACAGGGCTTGGTAATTACGAAGAGCGAAGTATTGAAGCAAATCAAAATATCGAATTCCCTTTGAAAACAATATACAAAGGCGAACATTTGAACAGCGGAATTGATTTAATAAAAGCAGAGAATGAATTAGATGGATTAAACGTGTTGACCGAGGTTCGAAAAGCTTATATTACCATACTCGAAAAGAAATCATTGATTAAA
>JBHELA010000408.1:0-4829 GCA_041859005.1 Ignavibacteria bacterium | reverse complement strand
AACTGAAACGGAGTAATGGTTAAAGTATAAGCGGGTCTGTTATCGACTATAACATTACCCATCCTGTCAAATATTAATCCGCGTGCGGGGATTTCAGTAATCTTCTTTATTGAGTTCTTATCCGATTCCTTACCGTATTCTTTCTGTTCAACGACCTGGAGTTGAACAAGTCTAACTACCAAAGCAAGAGAGGCAACAAGTAATGCACTTATTACGACATATAGTTTTGCGTCACGATTCACTTATAAAACTCCTGTCAATTTTTTTCCTGCGAGGAATGATAGTGTATATAAAACTAAAAAGAGTAGTATAAGTAGAGGAGGTCATAACATAACTTAACAATACAAAGGTAAAGTTCAAAGGAGTGCCCTGAAAATAAAAGCCAAAATAAATAATATTAGCGACCAAGGATGATGAGAAAACCGTTATCATAAAATACCACTTGTAAATAAACTTATCATTTTCTGTTTTAAAGAATCCTGCAATAAATGCAGCAAGTGAGTATGAGAGTGCGGATAGACCGAAGAACGAACCGCTTAAGATATCAACGAGAAGACCTGTGAAGAATCCGAAAAGCATGCCATGAATTTTCCCCTCTTTTGCTCCGATGTAAGCAATGGCAATAATAACAAGGTCAGGGATAATATTGAAATCAGACAAGGCAATGTAATAAATAAAAGTCTTTTGAATAAAGACAATAACTACAAGAATCCCTGCATATTTAAGTAATGCTTTATAATCGAGGTTCATTTCCTGACAGGATAAAAAGTTTTTTCAAGTAAATACTTTTCCTTGCTCGGGAAAGACTTCAGTACGAATACATTTTCAAGGGTATTAAAATTAACAAGGGGCCGAATTACAATCTTCATAAAAAGATTATCGAGATTGCCAGTTTCAGTAACAGTTCCGACTGGAATACCAGACGGAAACAGATTACTGTACTCAGATGTAATAATAACATCACCAATCTGAACGTCAGCGGTTTTAGATACATTGCTAATATTCAATGCAGATACACCATCAAATATAAGGATACCATCAACCCTGCTACGCTGAACTTTAACAGTAATTCTTAAATCCTTATTGTAAAGTATTTGGGCAATGGAATAATTTTTACTCATTGAAACAATTCTCCCGACAAGCCCGGCATCAGTAATCACAGGCATATTCAGGCTCAAGCTATCGCCTTCACCAACATTAATCGTTATCGTATTACGTGTCTGGAAAACAGATTTGTTAACAATCTTTGCACTTACCAGTCCCAGTCCGGAAGATTCCTTAAAGGATAGAAGCTTTGACAGACGAATATTTTCAAGTCTGGCTTCTTTAAGATTAGCAACATCGTTAGAGAGCCGAATATTATTTTCTCTCAGAATTTTGTTTTCTTCCTGCAATTCGAAAACGTTAGGAATGGATGAGATACCGCTCTGGACTGTTCCGAACATACCAACGGCAATTGCACGCAGAAATCTGATTTGAGTATTATCGTTTGAGAAAATAAAAACCAGAGAAAAAATAATAAGAACAGAAAGTATCAGATACTCCTTAAGGTTTAATATGAGTTGTCCTAATCTCTTCAATTAATATGTTCTGGTCTATCTGCTTAATAAAACTTTTCTGTATTTATTTATGTCTTCAAGCACTTTACCAGTACCTCTTGCAACGGCTGTCAATGGTTCTTCCGCAACATGCACAGGGACACCCGTTTCAACCCTTATCCTTTCATCGAGGCCCTGCAACAGTGCTCCGCCACCAGTTAAGAATATACCTCTATCGAGAATATCGGAAGAGAGTTCTGGAGCGGTTTTTTCAAGAGCCACTTTCACAGCTTCAACCATCTGCTGAACAGGAGCGTTAAGAGCTTCACGAATTTCTATAGAGCTGACTTCAGTAAGTTTAGGCACACCAGCGACAAGGTCGCGCCCTTTTACTTCGATAATGATTTCTTCTTCAAGAGGCATAACAGATCCGACCTGACATTTAATATTTTCAGCGGTTGTTTCGCCGATAAGCATATTTTGATTTGCTCTGAAGAACCTAATGATTGCTTCTGTAAGCTCATCGCCTGCTACCCTTATAGAGACACCGTTTGTAATGCCGGATAGAGCTATGACAGCAATTTCAGTAGTACCACCACCAATGTCAATTATCATATTACCAAATGGAGCAGTAACGTCGAGACCGATACCGATAGCGGCAGCCATAGGCTCAGAGATAAGGAACACTTCTTTAGCACCTGCTTTCTCAGCTGTATCCCTGACAGCACGTTTTTCAACTTCCGTGATACCGCTTGGGACACAGATAACTATTCTTTTTGCAGGCATGAAACCTGAAGTAATCTTCTTTATAAATTCTTTGAGCATACCTTCAGCAATCTCAAAATCAGCGATGACTCCATCGCGCATAGGTCTGATAGTGTTCAGCTCTTTATGCACTCTGCCCATCATCTTTTTTGCTTCTTCACCAATAGCAACAATCTTCCTCGTGGTAACATCAAAAGTAACGATAGAAGGTTCGTTTAAGACGATACCTTTACCCTTCATATAAATCAATGTATTAGCAGTCCCCAAATCAATTGCTATATCATTCGAAAACATTCCTAAAAACGGCATATTTAAACCCTAACTATATTTTTAATTATTAATAAAACTATTTAAAATCGCGTAAATATAACTATAATAAACATTAATGTAAAAACTTAAATTAATGTCTGAAATGTCTATAACCGGTGAAAACCATACACAATCCCCTCTCGTCAGCAGCTTTTATCACTTCATCATCACGTACTGAACCCCCTGGTTGAATGACGGCTGTTGCACCTGCCTCAGCGGTTGCGATAAGTCCATCGGCAAACGGAAAGAAAGCATCGGAAGCGACGATAGACCCTTTCAGATTAAGTCCAAACTGTTTAGCTTTTGAGACTGCGATTTTTGTAGAATCGATTCGGGAGGGCTGACCACCGCCTACTCCTACAGTCTGAAGGTCTTTGACAAAAACAACAGCATTCGATTTTGTATGCTTAACAATCTTATATGCGAATTCCATATCAATCATCTGTTTATCATCTGGTTTTCTCTTCGTTACAACTTTTGATTCTTCTTTATTGAAAACAATATTATCCCTTTCCTGATGGAGTATTCCGCCTGCAATGGTTCTGCTTTCTTTTGTGTCCGAATAAAAATTAAACTTAATAAGTCTTCTGTTCTTCTTTTTCATTAGAATATCGAGAACTCCGTCACCAAATTCGGGAGCAAGAATTATTTCAGAGAATATCTTATCAGCTTCTAATGCTGTTTCAAGGTCAAGAGCATTGTTGAAAATCATAATACCTCCGAAAGGAGAAACGGTATCGGACTCATAAGCTTTCAAATAAGATTCCTTTAAAGTCTTTGCTGTCGCCACTCCGCAAGGATTTCCGTGTTTCACAATTGCAGATGTCGGTTCATTGTTTATGAATTCATTTATAAGGGAATGAGCAGCATCAACATCAAGAAGGTTATTATAAGAAAGTTCTTTGCCATGAATAACTTCAAATATATCATCAAAGTTAGTCTTTTCAAAGTTTGCTTTTTGATGAGGATTTTCACCGTAGCGAAGTCCTGAGTCTTTTTCAGTTAATTCTCTGAAATAGTTTTTGATATCATCATCGTATTTTGATATGAGCGTGAATGCATCGGCAGTAAGTTTCAAGGAGAACTCATTTGAGATGTTCCCATTCGACTTATCAAATTCATTCAGGTAATCGTCGTACTGAGACTGTTTAACAAGAACGCTTACGGAAGAATAGTTCTTTGCAGCTGCGCGTATGAGGCTCACACCGCCAATATCTATCTGTTCGATTGCGTCTTCGAGTTTGATGTCCGGTTTTGCGATAGTTTCAGCAAACGGATAAAGAGTAACTACAACGAGGTCAAATGATTTGAGGTTGTGATTTTCGAGCTGGGCAATATGCTCAGGATTATCCTTTTGAGCAAGAATGCCGGAAAAGACACCCGGGTGAAGCGTTTTCACCCTTCCGTTAAGAACTTCGGGAAAGTTAGTGATTGATTCAACAGTAGTAACAGGGATATTGTTTTCTTTGAGAAACTTAGCCGTACCGCCTGTAGAGACAATCTCAAAATTCCTGTCTGTAAGTTCCTTTGCAAACTGCAAAAGTCCATCTTTGTAGTAAACACTAATTAAAGCTGTCTTTTTCATTTTATAAAACTAATTTTCCTTCTTCGATTTGTTTAATTACTTCTTTATAGTACCTGTGTTCAAGAGCAAGAACTTTCTTCTGAAGGGTAAACTCATCATCATTGGAATCAACATTAACCTTTTCCTGAAGAAGAATTCTTCCATTGTCATAAATTTCATCGACGAGATGAATAGTAACACCCGATACCTTGACACCTGATTCAATAACGGCTCTATGAACATTCAAGCCGTACATGCCTTTACCGCCGAAGGACGGAAGCAGTGCCGGATGAATGTTAATAATTCTATTTGTAAACTTTCGGATAACATCGGGTTCAATCATTTTCATGTACCCTGCAAGCACAATCAAGCCGATGCTGTATTTTTCGAGCAGCTCAGAGAAAAGTTTTGCGTAATCTGAATCATTCAGTTCAGGAAAAATTTTTCTGCTGATATGAAAACACTCGACACCGAATTCTTTAGCGATATCAACGGCACCGCACCGGGAATTATTAGTGATTAAGAGTTTAAACTCGGACTTGATGTAATTGCTTTTTCTTGCTTCAAGCAGTGCCCTGAAATTAGAACCAGATCCTGAAGCAAACACACAAATATTCAAATTCTAATTATTTTATTAAAGTACGAAAATTAAG
>JBHELA010000166.1:0-4354 GCA_041859005.1 Ignavibacteria bacterium | reverse complement strand
TGTTTTTACGTGTGCGCTATAAGCTCTATTTCGACTTTTGCGTCTTTAGGAAGTCTGGCAACCTCTACGGTACTTCTTGCGGGAGCTGATTCACCGAAAAACTCGCCATAGACTTCGTTCATTGCGGCAAAATCGTTCATGTCTTTTATGAAGACGGTTGTTTTTATTACATTCTGAAGCGAGCTGCCGCTATCTTCCAATAGATTCTTAAGGTTGGTACAAACGGCTCTTGTTTGTTCTTTGATATCCTGAGAAATCAGATTTCCGTCAGGACCAAGTGCTAACTGACCGGATGTGAATATCAGTCCGTTGAATTCAATTGCGTCTCTTATTGCAGATTCAAAACCGCCGCTCTTTATGCTGAGGCTGTTGTACTGTATCGCCTGTGAATACGGACCTATCGGCTTTGGTGCTTTTTCAGTGTAAAGTTTCTTTTTCATGTCTTTAAATTTTAATTTTATTTTCTTTCGCTGAGTTCGATTATTCTGTCAAGGTCTTCATTTGAAAAATAATCAATTATTATTTCGCCTGTTTGTTTTGTCTTTGGTTTTATCGTTACGCGTGTTCCCAGAAACACCCTAAGTTTGTTTTCCATCTCCTGTAGATACGGGTCTTTACTTTCGGTGCTCTTTGTTTTCGTCCTTTTCTTCTTTGGTTTTGCGGACGACTGAGTTATTCCTTCCAGCTCGCGGACAGTAATTTTTTCGCGCATTATCCTTTGCCATAATACGAGCTGTGCGGCAGGATCGTCAACTCTCAGTATTCCTCTTGCATGTCCTTCCGTGATTTCATTCTTGCGGAGCGATACTTTTATTTCAACGGGAAGTTTCTGAAGTCTTAAGAAATTTGCGACGGTGCTTCTTTGCTTTGAAACTTTCGCTGCTATCTGTTCCTGCGTAAGATTGCAGTCGTCAACGAGCATCTGGTAAGAGTCCGAAAGCTCCATCGGGTTAAGGTCAGAGCGCTGTACGTTTTCAATAAGTGCAAGCTCAAGAAGATTTTCTTTGCTGTCATCCGTTGTGTTGTAGATGTATGCAGGTATAGTCTTAAGTCCCGCAAGCACAGCCGCGCGCAGACGGCGTTCACCCGATATTAAAATATACCCTTGTCCGTCCTTTGCGTTCATAACGGTTATCGGCTGAAGAACACCTTTCATCCTGATAGATTCGGAAAGCTCGTTCAGCTCTTCTTCGTTAAAGTCTTCTCTCGGCTGGTAAGGGTTTCTCCTGATTTTTTCCGTCTCAATAAAAAGTTGTTCTTTCGTTTCGGTCTTTGCCGCATCGCCCGTTACATTATCGGGGTCAATATTCTTATTGCCGAATAAGACTGATATTCCTTTTCCTAATCCGCCTTTGTTATCCATTTATAAAGTGATTTTATTTCGTTCTACAAATTCCTCTGCTAAGTCTGCGTAGTGCCTCGCACCGAGTGAATACGGGTCGTAATCAACAATGGGTTTTCCGTAACTCGGCGCTTCTCCTATTTTAACGTTTCTCGCTATCTTTGTTTTAAAAACTTTGTCGCCAAAATATTTTCTTAATTCTGCTTCGACCTGATTTGCAAGCTTTAAGCGTGAATCGAACATCGTGAGCAAATATCCTTCAATGCTGAGCGCTGAATTAAAAGAGTTCTTCACCATCTTAATCGTGTTCAGCAAAGCTGAAAGCCCTTCAAGCGCATAGTACTCGCATTGCACGGGTATCAGCACTGAATCCGCAGCGTTCAGCGAGTTTAATGTAATAAGTCCGAGCGACGGCGGACAATCAATGAACACAAACCTGAAGTTGTATCCGTTGTCTTCGCTGCCCAGCTCGCGCAGTTTGTTTCTCAGCATTAGCTCTCTGTGTTCAAGAGGGACAAGCTCAAGCTCTGCCGCAACGAGATTGATGTGCGATTTAATCATGAACAGATTTTCTATCTGCGTTTTTTGTATAACGTCGCCTGCCTTCTTGTCAGTAACAAGAATTTCGTATATGCTGCTGCCGTCATTGCCCGTTTCAATGCCCATGCCCGTTGTGGCATTTGACTGCGGGTCTGCATCTATCAGAAGTACAGGTATTCCAAGATTGGCAATACACGACGACAGGTTAATAGCCGTAGTTGTTTTACCGACTCCGCCCTTCTGATTAGATATTGATATTACCTTCTGCAATAATGATTGACTTAAAATTCTAAAACCTCACCCGGTTTCATTATAACACATTTTTTGCCGATTGATTCAACCTTGCGCTTGAAATCGTTGGCGTCTGACTTTATAATGTCGAATGTGTCGTAATGTATCGGAATAACGATGGCGGCATTTACGAACTCTACAGCTTTCACTGCGTCATCAACACCCATCGTGAAGTCATCGCCTATAGGCATGCACGCAACATCAATTTTGTGCATCTCGCCGATGAGTTTCATATCGTAGAAAAGTCCCGTATCGCCTGCCTGATAGAAGGTTTTACCGTCAATCGTAAGTATAACCCCGTAAGCATCTCCTGCGTAAGTGCCGTCGGGCAAAGATGAAGAGTGATGCGCAATCGTGAGCTTTACTCTACCGAACGGGAATGTGTATGCGCCGCCAATATTCATCGGGTGTGCAGTAACTCCCTGTGAAGTACAATAGGTTGCCAGTTCGTAAATTGCGATTACTGTTGCATTGTTGCGCTTTGCCAGCTCGACTGTGTCGCCGAAGTTATCTCCGTGTCCGTGCGTAGGTATGATGTAATCACACTTCACGTCTTCTAATTTCACGTCGCAGTTTGGGTTTCCCGTAATGAACGGGTCCAGCAGAATTTTATGCTTGCCGGTATCTACTTCGACAAATGCATGTCCGTGATACTTTATTTTCATATTTTATTTAATTAAAAAACTATAAATTAAAATGTACCTTAAATTAATACTAATATAAAATTAATTCAATTTTATTAAAACTGCATAGTAAGAATTTCTGTTTACATCATTATTGAATAGTTTTTTAAAAAATAGATAAATAAATCCATTTATGATTCTTAGAGACAGGTTAGAAGAGATAATTCCCGGGCTGAGGAAAGAAGCGGCAGAGGTGTTTGCACTCGGTCCGAACGAAGTAATAGGGGATGTAACAACCGAGCAGATTTTCGGCGGGATGCGGGGTATAAAGTCGATGATTTGCGATACTTCTGAGGTCGGGCTTGATACAGGGCTTATCGTCAGAGGCAGACCGATTCTGGACCTCGTTGATATATTGCCCGAAGAAATGTTCTATCTTCTTCTTACGGGTGAGCTTCCCGACAAGAAAGCACTTGAAGACCTTCAGTGGGAGTTAAGAAGAAGAAACGATGTTCCCTTCTATGTGTGGAATACTATTAACGCACTACCGATGGAAACCCATCCGATGGTAATGCTGAACTCGGCTGTGCTGGTCATGGAAAACGAATCTTTCTTCAGAAGAAGATATGAAGAGGGCATGCCAAAAGACAGGCTATGGGAGCCGATGCTCTGGGACGCTCTCAGTCTCATCGCACGCATACCGATAATAGCGGCGTATATCTACAGAAGAAAATTCAACAAGGGACCAAGAATAAATTCTGACGACACTCTTGACTGGGCGGAAAACTATGCAAGGCTTCTTGGCGTTGAAGACCCCGACGGTTCTTTTGCTGATTTAATGAGGCTTTACATGGTGCTTCACTCCGACCACGAAGGCGGAAATGTAAGTGCCCTTACGACGCAGACAATTAATTCTGCTCTCTCGGATATTTATTTTTCAATCAGCGGCGGACTTAACGGACTTGCCGGACCTTTACACGGGCTCGCTAATCAGGAGTGCCTGAGGTTTATTATAAAACTTCGCGATGATATAGGTCATCCACCATCCGACGCAGAAGTAAAAGAATACTGTATAAACCTTCTCAACAACAAGAAGGTAATATCAGGATACGGACACGCTGTACTCCGCGTTACTGACCCGCGATTCACGGCATTCGTAAATTTTGGTAACAAGCATCTTCCGGACGATGAAATATTCGGAATAGTAAAACAGCTGTTCAACATAGTTCCGAAAATCTTAATGGAAGGCGGCAAGGCAAAAGACCCATGGCCAAACGTTGACGCTTCAAGCGGTGCATTGCTCCACTACTACGGCTTAACGGAGTATGATTATTACACGGTCCTATTCTCGGTGTCACGCATACTTGGTCTCTCTGCACAGTTAATACTGAACCGTGCACTCAACAGACCAATCATTCGTCCGAAGTCAGTAACAACAGAATGGATGAAGAAGCAGCTGACTGCAAAGAAAGAATCAAAACCTGCGGCCGAGCCCAAAGCCGACGCAAAGCCAAAATCAAAATAAGAGTTAAGCACATATTATAAACAAAAGAGGCTG
>JBHELA010000148.1:0-4448 GCA_041859005.1 Ignavibacteria bacterium | reverse complement strand
ATTCGAACAGCAGCATCAGTTTTCATAAAACTCAATAGGGAATTCAAAAATCACAAAATTAGATTTGATATTTTTAGTGTTCTAAAAAGTGGTGAGGAATATATTTACAAACATACAATTAACGGTTTTTAATTTATGAATTATTTTACGAATTTTAGAGTTATTTCATCAGCCAGAGCAAATCCTTTCTGTGTTAAATAGAAATGTGTTTCTGATAGATTAGCCAGCCCTAAACTTAATAATTCTTTAGTTACTTTATCATATTTAATTAAGAATTCTTCATCAAATATTCTTCTGTATTTACTAAATTCAACTCCTCCGCTCCTGAAAACAGAAATAAAATAATCATTTTGTAATTGTGTTTTATTTAATAACATATTCTCATCTACAGGAAACTTATTATTTTCAATCAAATTATTATAAAGCTTTAGATTACTTACGTTAGAGAATCTTCGTTTATCGATGAAAGAATGTGCAGAGGGTCCGAGTCCAAGATAGTTCTCGAAATTCCAGTATTTTTTATTGTGTCTGGATTCATAACCCGGTAATGAATAATTTGATACTTCATATTGTTTGTAGCCCATACTTGCCAGCATCTTAGAAATTACAAAGTAATATTGTTCTGCTTTTTGATCTGTTTGTTTAATTAAATCAGTTTGTTCCATTTGTTTGTACATCAATGTCCCTTTCTCGAGAATTAAAGTATAAGCAGACACATGTTTTATCCTGTGCCGGGATATTTTATCTAAATTATACTCAACATTTGCAATACTTTGATTATGCAGTGCATAGATTAAATCAATACTCAAATTATCAAAAATATCATTTAAAATTAAAATTGTTTTATTTGCATCGCTTGAATTATGATGTCTTGTGAGATATAACAGTTCTGAGTCAATAAATGATTGAACGCCAAGGCTTATTCTATTAACACCGGTTTTCGCAATACTATCAAATTTATTTTTATTTTCTATTACATCTTCAGGATTACATTCAATCGTTATTTCAGCAGTTTTAGATATATTAAAATTATTAAATATTTGAGAAAGGATGCTCGATAGCTTCTCTGTCTTTAATGCACTGGGAGTACCTCCGCCAAAATAAATCGTATCTACTGTCTCGCTTTGGAATTGCATCGAATATGATTGAATCTCTTTTAAAACAGAATCAACGAATGAATTTATTAGATTCATATTTGTTGTCAGGTAGAAGTCGCAATAACTGCATCGCCTGTGGCAAAATGGAATATGGATGTATAATCCTAATGACAATGTTTAAGATTTAAAATGAGTTTTCTTTTCTCTAAAAATTAAATAAATTGAGACTCAATATACACCTTAGCAGTGAGAATTATAATTCAAATATTGCTCCTGATATCAGTATACTGTACCTATTCTCATGTGTATTCACAAGGAAATGGTTCAGTAAATGATTCGTTAAAGGAAAAGCAATATGTGATGGACTCGTTGAAAAGAGACCGTGAGGTTTTTCTTAATTCACCGGATAGACTAAAAGTTATCGACTTAATAAGAATAGTCAATTTTAATTATGATAAGATTAATCTATTATCCACCGAAAATATCGTTAAAATTAAGGCTTCTTCTCTTAACCAAACGGGTAACATTAATATAAGAATTAAAAAGAATGACAGTTTGTGGTTTAAAATATCAGGTAGCTTTGCTTTCATTAGTAAGGATGCAGTGATAGCTAATGTAAACAGGAATAATTTCATATATTTTGATAATTTCAACGACAAGGTCATTGAGGGTCCTACAACGGATAATAATATCGGTGCTATTGCAAGAATTAAATGTACTTTCGATGACCTTATGAATGTTATGTCAGGTACCGGCAGAATTATTTATACAGATTGCGATACCTTGTCGATGTCAGAAGATAGCAGTAAAATTGTTATTGCTTTGACTGGAAAGGACAAATTAGTAAAATACTGGATCAATGCAGATAAAAAATATATCGAAAAATATGCGTACTTTAACACAGCAAAAAAAGAGTATCTGAAAATAATTTATAGTAATTATGTTACTGTTTCGAATGGATATTTTGCTCGAAAAGTCGAAATTGAAAAACCACTATCTAAAGAATATATGAAGATTGTTAATGAAACTTATTTGACAAATCAATATGATTTGAATTTTAATGTGGAATTTCCAAATAATGTAAGAAGGGTAAAATGGGAAAATTAATTTGAATATCCTCAAAATTAGTCTCTGGATTATCTTATTTGTTCCCCTAGTTCTATTTTATTTGCCTGTTATTTGCCCGTTGTTTGCCCGTTGTTTGCCCGTTGTTTACCCGTCATTTACCCGTTACTCGCCCGTACCTAACCCGTATCTAGCCCGTATCTAGCCCGAAAACTTTCGGTATTCCATACCAATTAAAGTTATGTCATATGGTAAATTAATTTCATTGAGTTAGAGTGAAATATTCAATATTTTTGTAATACCTCATTATACGTTAAAATAAATTTAAAGGAGCTAATAATGGCAAAGTATAAAATTGCTTATCTGCCGGGAGATGGCGTAGGCGTTGAAGTTCTAGAAGCTTCAAAAATAGTTTTAGAAAAAACAGGATTTGATGCAGAATACATTCATGGTGATATTGGATGGGAATTTTGGTGTAAAGAAGGTGACGCGTTTCCTGAAAGGACAATAAAACTTTTAAAAAATGTCGATGCAGCTCTTTTTGGTGCAATTACATCTAAACCTGTTAAAGCAGCAGCTTCAGAATTAGTCCCTGAACTTCAAAATAAAGGACTTATTTACCGCTCACCGATTGTTCGAATGAGACAAATGTTTAATCTTTACACCTGTCTCAGACCATGCAAAGGTTATGATGGTAATCCACTAAACTATAAGGAAAATATCAACCTTGTTGTATTTCGTGAGAACACTGAAGGGATGTATTCAGGTGTTGAGTTTAATCCTGTTCCTGAAGAACTTTCGCAATTGCTTAATAAAATATCAAAACCCTTTGCTCCGTTTAAGGATTTAGCTCCAGACCAGTATGCTATATCATGCAAGATTAATACGAAGAAAGGTTCAGAGAGAATCATTAGAGCAGCTTTTGAATTTGCAAGAAAGTTTAACAGAAAGAAAGTAACTGTTGTACATAAATCTAACGTTGTTAGAGCAACTGACGGTCTATTTCTTGAAATGGCAAAAGAAGTTAAAAAAGATTTTCCGGAAATTGCTATGGATGATGCAAACATTGATGCAATAACAATGTGGCTTCTTAAGAATCCGCATAACTACGACGTCCTTGTTGCTCCAAATCTTTTCGGTGATATCATTTCCGACCTTTGCGCACAGATGGTAGGCGGACTCGGATTTGGCTGTTCAGGAAATATTGGAGAAAAGCTTGCTGTATTCGAGCCTACTCATGGCTCTGCTCCTAAGTATGTAGGTCTTTACAAGGTTAATCCAATTGCAACAATACTTTCTGCAAAGATGATGCTTGACTGGCTCGGTGAAAAGGAATTAGGCGAGAAAATTGAAAAAGCAACAGCAGAAGTTATTAAAGAAGGTAAAGTAAAAACTTATGACATGGGAGGTTCTAACACAACGATTGAAATGGCACAGGCAATTGCTGATAAGATTAAATAGTTTTTATTACAATTCAAAATTAGATTAAATCCCCACCTGTTTTCTGTGGGGATCTTAATATTAGAAATAAATTAAAATCATGGATAAAATATATATTCACGAAGTCGGAATGAGAGATGGACTGCAAGTCGAACAGACTATCGTTCCGACCGAAACAAAGATTAAATGGATTAAAGAGTTAATGCTGACCGGAATAGATATTATTCAGATTGGTTCTTTTGTCCATCCTGTAAAAGTTCCTACGATGGCTGATACGGATGAACTCTTTAAGTATTTTTCAATTCCTGAAAATAAACTATCAGGTACTATTTTGTCAGGTCTTGTTCTTAACGAAAAAGGACTCGAAAGGGGAATGGGAGTAGGGGTTGAAATGTTTTGTATGGGTGTTTCTGCGAGCGAAACTCACAGCAAGAAGAATACAGGAATGACAACTGATGAAGCATTACAAAGAATTATTGCTATGGCAAAAAATGCAATAGCTGCCAAGAAAAAAGTTCAGGTTTCAGTTCAATCTGCCTTCGGCTGTGGATTTGAAGGAGTTATTCCTCTTGATAGAGTAATCGGAATTATTGAAAAGTACTTTGAAAATGGTATAACTAATATTAGCTTGGCCGATACTGCCGGTCATGCAAATCCGGAGCAGGTTGAGAATATGATCTCGGAAATTTACAAGAGAAATCCCGATGTCACTCTCTCTGCACATTTTCACGATACGTATGGTATGGGAATCGCTAATTGCTTCACAGCATTTAAGAATGGTGTAAAATATTTTGAGTCAGCTTTTGCAGGTCTTGGCGGCTGTCCGTTTACTGCGAAAGCTAGCGG
>JBHELA010000064.1:0-11030 GCA_041859005.1 Ignavibacteria bacterium | reverse complement strand
TACAATCCGGTTTGAGTCCATGTATTACCATTATTAGTTGAAAGATAAACACCGTTGAATTGTGTTCCCGCAATAACGTTATTTCCGAATGCCGTAAGTGAAAGTATATTTTTTCCTGTCAAAGCACATTGAGCCCAGCTTAAGCTGTTATTTGTAGAGATATAAATACAATAAATAGAAGGATAAGGATCGTTAAACGTTCCTGCATAAATTTTATTACCGCTCACAGCAATGGAAGAAATATTTTCATTATTAAAGTCAGTTTGATACCAGTTACCTCCATTATTTGTGGAGATGTGAACACCGCCGTACCCCGGGGGATACTTATCTACACCTGCAAAAAGAATACTACCTGATGATGCTAAGGAAAAAACACTATGCCTATTCACAACTGTTTGAGTCCAATTCGTTCCGTTATTAGTAGAGAAATATGTTCCATACCCATCAGTTCCGGCAAAAATAGTATTCCCGCTTACGGCTAAAGAAATAACACCCTTATTATTTAAGACAGTTTGAGTCCAGATTGCACCATTATTCGAGGAAATATACACACCGCTATCTTGCGTCCCCGCAAAAACATAATTACCAAGTGCACAAAGAGAACGAACAGTTTTATTATTTAAAGCTGTTTGAGTCCAGCTTCCACCGTTATTTGAGGAAAAATAAATGCCATAATTCCATGTTCCTGCAAAGATATTATTCCCATTTGCCAGAATAGAATAAACAAGCCTATTATTCAAAGAAGTATGTGTCCATTTTGTTCCATTATCAGTAGAGAGATATACGCCGCTATCGCCCGTACCCGCATAAATATTATTTCCGCTAACGGCTAAGGAACGTACAGAAACATTATTTAACGAAGTTTGTGTCCAATTCAATCCGTTATTTGTGGATTTATAAATACCATACAGGAAAGTCCCGGCAAATATATTATTTCCAAGTGTCGCAAAGGATGTAATTTCATAACTATCCAAATCGGTTTGTGTCCAACTTATTCCATTATCCGTGGAAATATACACACCACCATCCAATGTCCCGGCAAAAATATTATTCCCGTTTGTGGCAAGTGACCAAACAGTTTTATAATTCAAAGTAGTTTGTGTCCAGCTTGCGCCGTTATTTGTGGTGAGCGAGACACCATCAAAATCTGTGCCCATAAAAATACTATTTCCTTTAATGGTAAGGGCATGTACACTGAGATAGCCTCCGCGTGGACCATCACACTGTACCCATTGTGCTTCGCTTTTTTCAGTATTAATTGAAAAATGTAATATTACAATTAATACGAAAATTATAAATATTTTTCTCATTTCATAATTTACAAATTTGTTATCACAACGTTTTTGAACATCATATTTATTTATAAAACGTATTCATTCTTTATAAAACAATCAAGATACCTTTCAATTAAAGTATTTTGCTTTCACCTTCTCACTTCCTCACCTTCCGCGTTCTTTGTCGTAGATTCGCCGTGGAGAACGTCCGCCGTGGTGGATCACTTCCTCACTTCCTCACTTTCCGCGTTCTTTGTCGTAGATTCGCCGTGGAGAACGTCCGCCGTGGCGGATCACTTCCTCACTTCCTCACTTTCCGCGTTCTTTGTCGTAGATTCGCCGTGGAGAACTTCCTCCGCGGAGTTCGTCTCACCCCTCCCGCTGTCATCCCCGCGTCCCCGCAACGTACTTGGGCGGGGATCAAGGCGGGGATCTAACCCCGTTTTCAATGTTTTTATTTGCTTTTATTACAAAATTTTATTCTTTTATAACCTCTATGTGCTCAGTGAGTATCTCTGTGCAACTCTGTGGTAAAATCTTTTCTTTGTTTGTTGATGTTGATACGCCGTGTACTCTGTAATTCTTCTCTGTTAGCTCTGTGGTGAGAGTTTTTCTTTGTTTGTAGCCATTGGCTACGCCCTGCTCTTAGTGTAAAACAAGCTTCCAGCTTGTTGCTTCGAAAACGCAAGCAGGATGCTTACGTTACTTTAAAAGCACCATACTCTTCGTCTCGCTAAACCCTTCAGTGACCATCCTGTAAAAATACACACCGCTATTCAATCCCGAACCATCGAATGTAGTTTCATACGTTCCCGGCTGTAATCTCTCATTCACAAGCGTTGCCACCTCTTTCCCTGTAATGTCGAATATTTTTAAGGTGACTTCTGAATTCTGACTTCTAGATTCTAACTTCTGTACTTCAAACCTAATAACTGTCCTCGCATTAAACGGATTAGGATAGTTCTGCCCCAATGAATAAGAGGTCGGTATTTCTGTGCTGATGTTTTGTATTCCAATGATTTCTGAAAGTTGACGGCGCCAAACAGAATAACCATAAGTACCTGCATAGATATCATTGTTCGTGATTAATAGTGTACGTATTGCTGGGTTATAAAAGCCCTGATTTTTCTGTAACCAACTTGCCCCGTTATTGCTTGAATAAAATATGCCATTAAATGTAGCTGCGAAAAGATTTATTCCCGAAATTTCTAATTCATTAACAGAGTAACCCACTAAACCTATAGAATTCCAGTTTGAGCCGTTATTGGTTGATGTATATACACCACCATTATCAGACATACCAGCAAATAGATTTGTACCGGAAACTGCAAATGAGTTAACATATTTATTCAGCGGTAATCCGTTATTCACTAACGTCCAATTATCTCCATTATTGGTCGAAACAAATACGCCGTTTCCGCCACCACCGGAGGTTCCTGCAAAAAGTTTCGTTCCTGAAAAAATAAGAGCATTAACACCTGTACCTGTCAAACCATTTCCAACTGCCGTCCAGTTAGTTCCATTATTAGTAGAACGAAAAACGCTTCCGGAAGGATAAATATAAGTTGCTGCAAAAAGATAAATCCCTGATAATGCAAATGAATGAACACTATGTCCGGTTAAACCTATCGGGTTCCAGTTTGTGCCATTGTTTGTTGATAAAAAAGCTCCGCCATAATAAGATGCACCTGCAAATATGTTTATTCCTGAAACTGCAAATGAACCAATGTAAAGATGAGGTAATCCATTATTTACTGTTGACCAGTTTGTTCCGTTATTCGTTGAAATAAATATTCCACCACCATAAGTTCCGGCAAAAAGATTCGTTCCTGATATTGTAAGTGCATCTATTGACTGACTCGTTAGTCCTGTGTTAGAAGTAGTCCAGCTAAAACCGTTATTGGTTGATAAAAATATTCCGCCATATTCTGACCCGGAAAATATATTTGTCCCTGAAGCTGCTAATGAATGAATGCATGTACTGGTTAATCCGTTATTTACAGCAGACCAATTTGCTCCATTGTTAGTTGATAGATAAACACCACCACCCGCAGTACCTGCGAAGATGTTAGTCCCAATAATTGCAAGTGAAAAAACATATGCTGACGTCAACCCGTTATTTACAGATGTCCAGATTGCTCCGTTATTAGTTGATAAAAATATTCCCGAATTAGTTCCTGCAAAGATTTCGGTTCCTGAAACTGCAAATGCATTAACAGATTTATTCAATAATCCTGCCTCAGACCAGCTCGAACCATTATTTGTTGATAGAAATGCTCCATATTCAGTTCCTGCAAAAATGTTTGTTCCGGAAACCACTAATGAATAAACAAAACTATTCGATAATCCATTATTAACAGCAGTCCAATTAGTGCCATTATTAGTGGATAAAAACACTCCACTACCATAAGTTCCTGCAAATATGTTCGTTCCGGTAACTAAAAGGGATTTAATAGATACACCTGTTAATCCAAGGTTTGTCCAGCTTGCACCGTTATTAGTTGATAAATAGACACTCGAACTTCCTGAATATATATTCGTTCCTGAAATTGCAAGAGCTTCAACATTGCGATAGGCAATCCCGTTATTAACAGCTGTCCAGCTTGTTCCGTTATCGCTTGACAGATATACACCTGAATAAGTCCCTGCAAAGATGTTTGTTCCGGCAACTGACATACAATTCACTTTACCACCACCTGGACCGTTAGTCTGCACCCACTGCCCGCTCGCATTCATCGCCACGAGCATTGCTAAGATTACTAAGAGTTTTTTCATAACCGATGATTAAAATTATTTAATTAACATCATTCGCTTCGTCTCACTAAATCCGTCAGTCATAATCTTATAAAAATACACCCCGCTATTCAACCCCGACCCATCAAATGTTGTTTCATACGTTCCCGGCTGTAATCTCTCATTCACAAGCGTTTCCACCTCCCGTCCCATCACATCATAAATCTTAATCACAACATTACTGATTACTGGTAACTGATAACGGATTACTGTATTAGCATTAAACGGATTCGGATAATTTTGTTGCAATAACATTTTCTTTGGGTACTCGACATGAGTACTATTAATTCCCGTTGTTATTGAAGATTTACCATTAAGAATATTACCTTTTTGACCAACCGCAACTATGCGTGAGGTATCAAAAACAACCATACTTCGTAAAATTGTATTGTCATATTGAGGATAAAATTTTGGGTATGCAGTAAATTGTAATCGATACCAATTATTTCCGCCGTTAGTAGTCTTTATTACCGTGTTTCCTCCGCCGCACATATAGCCGGTTGTCAGGTTAATGAAGTTTATTGCACTGGGATAGAATGCTGGACAATTCCAATTAAAATAAACGTTTGTCCAATTATTTCCTGAATTAGAAGAAACCATAAAACTTACCCAGTTATTTGAATAATCATATTTTAGTAAGTAAATCAAACTGTCAACAATATCAACGTCATTGTAATTTATGTAATTAGTAGGTGACGGAGGAAAGACAAAATCCCAGTTTGTACCGCAGTTTGAAGTTTTCAGTAAATTTAGCCCTGCAACAAATCCGATTGAATCGTTTAAAAATTTAACTTTTAAATTCTGCATTTCTGAAAAGAAGTTCTGATAAACAACTGCCCAGTTTTCGCCTGCATTTGTTGTCTTTAATATAGTCTGCTTTGAGCCGACAGCAAAACCTGTATTTGAATTAACAAAACCAACATTAATCAGCCATATTTGAGAATCAGAATGAACTTGATTCCATGTCAAACCGCAGTTTGTAGTACGAATAATTTTACCCTGCTCACCGCATATAAAACCTGTATTCTGATCTTTAAAATAAACACCGAATAGTTTCTCGCTTAAATAGAATCCGGGATACAAATCAGCAAAAGTCTTACCGCCGTCTACAGTTTTCAAAATTAATCCGTTATCGCCGACTGCAAAGCCTGTATTACTATTCGTAAAAGCCACATCTTCTATATCATTTTGTCTTCCCACTCTTCGCTGATGCCAGTTCATTCCGCCGTTATATGTCAGTAGTAAGCATCCGTTTGCACCGACCGCAATTCCCGTATCTTTATTCTTAAAATCTATTGAGTATAATGATTCATTAAATCCTGTGTTATAATACTGCCAGTTTGCACCTTTGTTTGTAGTTTTTGCAATCTTCCCTGACTTACCGCATAATAATACTGTTCCTGTATCAGAAAAATCCAGACTGAAATAATTGCTTATACTGTCAACCGAATACTGAAACCAGTTATCTCCCGAATTGGTAGTATATAGAAAAGGATTTGAGGATGCAAGTATTGCCCCTGTGTTATAGTTAATAAAAGAAATACCTGAAATGTTACTGTATTTCTTCGATAAAACACTCGTGAAATTTAAACCGCCGTTTGTTGTTTTATAAAATGATGAATCATAACTTGGATCACTGTAAGCCCAACCTGTTTGACTATTGTAAAAATAAACGAAATCCAGTCCATTTGGCTTAACAAAAACGTAATCAAAATTCGCTCCTCCATTCGTTGATTTAAGAAGCTGCGAATTTTTATGAGCAGTAAAGACTGTAAGAGAATCCATCCAGTAAGTAGTGTTATAAAATGTATAATACGAATTATAATATCCGGACGAAGAGCTTCTTACTGTATAATTCCAGATTGCACCGTTATTATTCGAATAAACAAAATACCCGCTGTATGATCCCAAAGCTGCCATTCCATCTTTCGGAGAATTTAAAGTCGTAAAAGTTTCCTGTATTTCATTAAATACCTGATACCAGTTAATCCCTGAATCAGTAGAACGCAAAATAGTCCCGTTTCCACCCGCAGCAAGTACAGTATTGCTGTTAAGCCATTTAGCGCAATAGAGATTTGCTCCCGTGATTTTCGGGTTTGAAAATTGCCAGTAGCTCTGAGAAAATGAGACATTATCACAGCATAAAAGAAACATTAATATGAATGTTAGCCTCTTCAAAGCATAGTTTTTATTTACTTTAGGTAAATCATCTTTTTAGTTATTACATTGTTTTCCGAACGAACTGAATAAAAATATAATCCTGAATGTAAATTTAATTCCTGAAATGAGAAACGATGAGTATATTCACCCTCGGATTTATAATCTTTCAGAACATACAATTCTCTTCCTAATACATCATTTATAGTTATTGTAACAATTCCTTTTTTAGATATTGTATACTTAATTGCTGTTTCAGAATTAAACGGATTAGGATAATTCTGTGATAAGCTGAATTCATGAACGTTTTCTGCTATGCTGTTAATTCCTACCCCTTCATACATTTTTGCCCTCATTATACTCGCACCTGTTGCTATTGCATAGTTATTACTGATTGAGAAATTAATCGATGCGCCGCTATTATAAAATGTCATTACATCCGACCAGGTCAAACCCCTATTAGTCGTATACACTCTTTTCCAGTCGTATGATGCAAATGCATAGGGCTCTTTTACTACAAAATTTCGAAGACATACAGTCGTCGGACCCTGATAAAAAACATTCCAGCTGTCTCCATAATTGGTTGATTTATAAATGTCATAACCGCAAGAGCGTGCAATATAAACTGCTTCCGTAGTTATTTGCAGTAAAGGTACATAGTTGAAGTTTGCCGGAAGTCCGTTTTTAAGCGAATCCCAGCTGCTTCCGCCATCGCTGCTTCTATAAATACCGCTCTCAAAGAATCCTGCAAAAAGATAATTGTCTTTTATGCCTATGCTCTCAAACCTGTCTCCCTGTGGCAGCCCTGTTGTCGTAACCTCTGAAATCGAAGCTCCGCAGTCAGTTGATTTATACAATTTTCCTTGATACGTGCCTATGTATATATTATTTCCCGATTTGCAAAATTTTGTAAAAGCAGTTTCGGTAGGTGGCTCAAAGTTTCTTTTTTCCCATATATATCCGTTATCCGATGATACCATTATTGTATTTCCTATCATTGCGTAAACTCTTCCGCTGTCAGTCAGCAAATCCACATGATAATAATAATACTCATGACCCGGAACAATTGTCATATACCAGCTGTTTCCATTATTTGTTGATAGCGCAAAACTGTTTCCAATAAAAGATATATATAAATTTCCCGTTGTTGCCCAGGTATAACTTAATCCCCACGGCGGCTGTAAATACTTGTTATTAAGGCTGCTCCACTCTTCTCCTTGATTTGTTGTCTTATATATTCCCGCTCCGCTATAATCACCCCCCAAACCCGCATAGATTTCATTCTCTATTTCTTCAAGCATGCCTATATCCCTCCCCCCTAACTTATATGAACAATACAAAAAAGTTTCCCCATTGTCCGTAGTCTTGTAAATACCCATATTGTTATTATTAATATAAGTTATGCCGTTATGTGTAAGCATAGCACCTAAATTAGTAGAGGGATTGCCGACATTCAGCATTCGCGCCCAGCTCTGACCGTTGTTTGTACTCCTGTATCCGCCGCTATTTCTTATCGAAGCATATAGAACGTTATTATTTACCTCGAAATCCTCTATTGAATATGTTATGCTATCGAAACTATGAATTTTATTCCATGTGCTGCCGGTATCGTTGCTGTAGTAAAGATTATTTGTTGTCGCTATGTATATTCTTCCGTTCCGGATTTTCATTTTTTGAACTATGTACTGATCTAACCCCTCATTTGCAAAAAACCAGTTAAGTCCGCCGTTATAACTTCTGTAAACTCCAAATCCTTCAGCCGAAGAAGCCAGCACTATATTCCCTATAGAAATTATAGAGGAAATATTTTTTACTGAACTCAAACTGTCCATCTTTATCCATGAATAACCAAGATTTGTAGAACGAAATAAACCATTATTCGTCCCTGCTAAAATATTTCCGTTGTGACCACATAAACATTTTATCCATGTAGGATAAAGCCCCGACCAGTAATATATGGGATTCCAGGCCTGTCCGTTGTTTGTGCTGTAATAAATTCTGTGGCCTCTCGTACCGAGATAAAGAACATCATTCATTTTGATGATTGATGTCGGTGCTATGGTTGTTAGCCCGGTATAACTCGAATCAAATTGCTGAGCAAAGCATAAGTTGAATGAGAAAACAAATGATAATATTATGAAGAGTATCTTCATTAATTAAATTCACTCCTAAAAATTGATTTTAATGGCACCTCTACAAACCTCTTTTGTATGCCATTTTTATAACCTAATTTTACTTAATAATTTAAAAATATACAATGCACTTTTTTATTTTGAACACTCAAGCAGGATGCTTACGTTACTTCAAAAGCATCATCCGCCTCGTCTCGCTAAACCCATCCGCCGTAAGCCTATAAAAATAAACCCCGCTGTTCAGCCCCGACCCATCGAACGATGTTTCATACGTTCCCGCCTGCAACCTCTCATTCACAAGCGTTTCCACCTCCCGTCCCATTACATCATAAATCTTTATCACAACATTACTGATTACTGGTAACTGATAACGGATTACTGTGCTTGGATTAAACGGATTCGGAAAATTCTGACCCAGTGAATATACCGATGGAACCACAGTCCCGATTTGATTCACAAACACATTCCCGCCGTTAGTTGATTTCAATATTTGTGCTGGGGCATTATAATCCCCTGCACCGATGAAGAAATTATTCGAGTCAACTAATGCTAAACCTAAAGCTAGAATCTTCGGATTAAAATCTTTCGAAACCCAGTTCAACCCAAAGTTTGTAGTCTTTAATGTAGTAATTTTATCAAGCATCTGTAATACTGTATCAGAATTATTTCCAATCGCAAATGCCGTGCCTGTATTTTGCAGTGTCATTAAATTATAAAATAGTTTAATGCCATTGATTGTATAGTTTACATTCCAGTTAATTCCTGCATTCGTAGTCTTGTAAACGTAATTTAAGCCCCCGTTATCTCTGACACCTATTGCTATTCCTGTCGTCGAATTAAAAAAAGTCATACAATCTATCTGCGAAGGCATAGTAATAATGCTCCAGTTCATACCCGCATTCGTTGTTTTGTAGATTCTTCCGCCCGCGCTATAGCCGTATGCAGTACCGGTGTTCATATCAAAAAAGTGCATACCCCAAACAGAAGCAGTATCTATTCTCCGAACAAACTGCCAGTTAGTACCGCCATTCGTAGTCTTGTAAAACTTTGTATTGCCGTAATAGTACGAATCAAAAAGAGCATAGCCGGTGTTTGCATTAAAAAAATTTATATCCACCACATATCCTGTTGAAGTATCAAACTGACTTCCTCTTTGCCAGTTCAATCCGCCATCAGTTGATTTTATAAAAGCACCCTTATAAACATTATTAAACTCTCTGTAACCTTTAATTAAAAATCTTTCTCTGACATTTTTCGGAAATGAACGGAAATCATTAACCGGGTTATAATTATTGCTAAATGATAAATTCTCACCACCGCAGGCATAAATAGTATTAGCATTAATATATTGCACATCATTTATTGACATCAATTCCGGAGGATAATTTGCCTGAATCCAGTTGACACCTGAATTAGTTGTATAAAAAATCTTTTCATGAAATGAATATGATACATAATGTCCAAATGAAACACCGTGGTTCAAATCATAAAACCCAAGCGTATTAGCGTAACCTTCATAAGGCAATGTGTAACTCGCCCATTGGCTTTGGCAATTTTCGGATAATAGAATAGTGTTGAGTATTAGAACTGTGATTGCGGCAACAATAAATTTTTTCATAAAGTATGAGGTACTTTTGTTTAAAAACCAACATTAATTTAAGTGTAATAAACAAAAAATACAAAGCATATTTTTTGAAGTAAAGTAATGAAAATATTCATGGAGGTCTTTACAAACACAGCTGTCCCAAACATTACTTAAAATACCTTAAAGACATAATGAACACCTCAGTAAATCAGCGATAATCCGCTCTCATCAGTGAAAATCCGTGTCGAAGATGCGCCGTGACGTATTCGATTGTCTTTCTTTTATACTGTTTCTTCGATATTTTTGTCGTTAATTATTAGCTCTCTTTCTCTCTCATCAACCTATTTCACCCTGAACCTGTAATATGGTAAGTTCTGCTCGCCGTCATCTGTTATAGCAGTGTTTTCTACTGCTAATTCTTTTTCTTCATCCTCAAATCCCCTGACAACAAAAGCTTCTCCGGCAGTGTAAATTTGTTTGCCCTTCTCTTCCTTTTTCGAAATGAACGTTGTATATACCATCACATTCTTATACTCTTCTGTTATTGCAAGTTTACCCGGTTTATCAAACCTGTGACTGAAATGATTTATTTCTGTCAGCGATGGGTTGAAATCTCTTACTTCTTCCTCAATCGTGATATAAGAATTATACCGCATTACTTCACTTTCTCCATTTATCGGTTCCCGCATAAATATAACAGTGCTTGCAATAAAATCCTCATTCAATATATCAAAAATTTCTTCCGAAACCCTGAAGCTGATTTCCAAACTGTCGGGGGTTAATACAACATTATGATCAATCAGACCTAAATTCCCCGGCGTTATTGCTGTAAATCGCCACGACATATTTCCCTTTGTATGTACATAATTATAGCAGAAACATTTTTTGTAAGGAGTCTTGCCTTTCAGGTTTGGCTTTTTCCATATCCTGAATCTGTATGGAGAGTCTGTTACCGCTGACGCAAACTTTGAAACTGCCGCAAACCTCCCCCTGTTATTTATCAATTTTTTGCTCGTGGTCTTCTTATAAGGTACAGGTGCAGATGCTACATAACTCGACCCCTGCCGTCTTTTAAAAACATTATCACCT
>JBHELA010000017.1:0-11071 GCA_041859005.1 Ignavibacteria bacterium | reverse complement strand
GCAACCGCTTTCTCTTTATAAAACTTAACTTTTTGTCTTCTCCACAGCAAACCTATTCCTGTTCCAAAGCTGAACAAAAATGCACAAACAAGACCAACAAGCATCCATAGTTTTTCTTTCATAGGTGCATATATTTCTGCTTTATCCATCTTTGTAATCATATACCACGTAGAATTTGGTATAGGGCGAATATCTGCTATCCCTTCAATATCGCGATAATCCACTCCCTCTTTTATCCCGGTTTCTCCAAGCACAGCTTTTACAGTAAGTATTTCTTTCCTTTCCAATGAAATACGAAAATTAAGATCTGTATTTTCTTTGAATTTTAATTTGTTCAAATATACTGCATCATTACCTTCGCGTCTTGCAATTATTGTTTCCGACGTCTTGCTTGGTGTAGGCCATTGATTTATCAAAGGGTAGAAATAATCTTCAGGATCTATCCGCAGCTCAATTATTCCGATAAACTGATTACTGTTGTTTCCATCAATAATCGGAACAAATATCCTGAGAAATATTTTTAGTAATTCTTCATTGTGATAAAAATCCTCAAAAACGATTTTACCTGAATTCAATGAATCTATAAAATTTGGGGGAATAACTGGTACGTTATCGTCTATAATTTCAGGGGTTATTATTCTCTTTGTTAATTTTGTATCCAGGAGAAAAATTCTGTTATAATTGTAACTCGTTTGAACTTGCTGAATCCATGTCTTTATTCTTTTTTCTGCATCCTTATCTGTATGGTCTTTTAAATAGCGTTTGACATGTCCTGTAAGGATTTCGTTCCTAAAAAATATATTCCCGTCTCCCAGCCGCTCTTTTCTCCATTGCACGATTTCCCCGGTTTTTAAATCTGCAATTGCATTAAGCTGTTTTTCAACTTCTGTGCGGTATTGTTTCTCATAATTAATATAATATAGATATGCCGCAATAATTATCCCGATTGCGAATAATAAAAACAAAAGAATCAGATTCAGATAAAATAGTGGCCGTTTTTCCTTATCGTGGTTTCTGAGCATTATATAATAAATTATCTTGTGACAATGTACTGAAATGAAGTTAATTAAATAATAGTGTAGAGGGATGAAAAAAGGGTTAATCCAAATGGACTATGCAAGGGAATAATATTAACGGTTTAGAATATTAGGGACGACATATTTGTTAATAAGACACCTCGCTGCTTGCGGCGTGGAGTTTCAATCATCTTGGAGAAAATGTTTTGAAACCTGAACAAATAGCCTCTTCTTTTAAGTCCTGCATGTTTATCTGCTCAAGGCTGGCAGAAGACAAGGCAACATATTTTAAGTAAACTAACCATCAATTATTACTCAAAACTTCTTGCTTTATAAATCCTTTTACTTCACTTTGTCTTAAAATAACCTTAAACTCACTGCCCAGCCCTTCTTCACTCTTTACCTGAATCTCACCGTAATGTTCCTCTACAAACTCCTTGCATAGCAGCAGCCCGAGTCCGGTTCCGGGCTCATCGTTGGTACCGCTGCGAGCTGTTATTTTATCAATTTTAAATAAGTTGTTTAATATTTCTTTCGTCATGCCGATACCGGTATCTTTTACTGAAATTATTACTGCACTTTTCGTTTTTTCAGCGGATACGATAATCTTGTCTCCCTCATTTGTAAATTTAATAGAATTGGAAATAAGATTCCTTAGTATAGCTTCAAGCATTGATGAATCAGCTATAATATTAAAATTATATGGACATTTGTCTATAAGTTCAACTCCTTTACTAATAGCAAGTTCACGGAACAAGTTAATAACTTCGTCTATTGCTATTTTAAGATCAATATCAACCGGGTTAAATTTAGTCAACCCTCTCTGCATTCTTGACCATTCAAGCAGGTTGTTGAGCAGTCTGTATAAATTATTAGCACTTTGATTTAACTTTGATGCAATATCTTGTATTTCTTCATTCGTAAATGTATTCATTTCTTTTGCCATCAATTCAGTTAAACCCATCAGTCCGTGGAAGGGGCTTCTTAGGTCGTGTGCGATAATGGAAAAGAACCTATCCTTCTCTATATTAATTCTTTTAAGCTCCTCATTCTGTTCATTTACTTTTTGTTCAATCATTTTCCTTTCCGTAATATCCCTTGATATACTGATAATTCTGGGTTCCCCGTGAAATTCAATTATCTTTGCTGACATTAAGCCTGTTATTTCTTTACCATCCTTTTTTACAAATGCAGCCTCGTAATTATCGCAATAACCCTTTTCCTTTAAATTTTTTACAACAGCATCCCTGTCTTTATTGTCCTTCCAGATATTCAAATCTAAAGTTGATTTTCCTATTGTTTCCTCTTTTTTGTAACCTGTTATTTTTGTATAACCTTCATTTAAATCTGTTACTATACCTTCGTTTAGAGTTGTAATAATTGCCGCATCGGGACTTGTGTTAAATATTTGTTCGAAATGTTCCATCGCCTCTTTCATTTCATAATTTAACCGCTGATTTACCATCATAACCAGACCGAAAGTCCAAAGCAAGCCGACGATTAAAGCGTCGAACAGCTGTAACAAACCTAAATATGCAGGCAAGAAAAGTACATAGGATTCTTTTATGAAAAATGCTTCAATTCCGATATATGCAAAAACAACCCCGTGTATCACGAATACTGTACTGATGAAATTAGCAGATGATGATATGGGCTTAGTCTTGTATTTGTAAAAACTAATTACTGTAAAAAATGCAATGAAAGCTAAAGCAGCATTTATTATCCCTGACCTGAATCTTATTGCATCTTCTATAAATAAAAAATATAAAAAAGGTACAATGAAAAATCCGAAGATTAAAAGTAAAGTTAACTTGTTTTCTTTTCTGCCAAGAAATTTCATAAAACCGATGTATATAAAAAGCGTGCCTGAGACTATTAATACATTTTGAAATACCGCGAAGATTTTCGGTAGGTCAACAACTGATCTCATTACAAAAATACTTATTCCGGCAGCTAAAAAACAGCTCCAGGCTAACCACCATCCAATGCCTTTGTAAGTTTTATTGGTTCTGTATTGATGAGTAAATACCGCAATCTGAATAATATGCGTGATGACAACTAATATAGCAATTGTACCTATATCTATATTCATAGTATAGTTATGTAATAAATATACAATTTCTGTTAAATTAAAATTATAATAAAACCTCTTAAATTACAAGTGTTTATTTTAAATAAAGGATGTTTTAATAAGCTTTTATGTAAAGAATAAATTGATTATTGGTATATTTCTCTCTTGTTGCAGTTTATAATTGCAACTTTTTGAACACCAAGTCAGTTTTTCAGGACAATCGTAAATTCACTCCCTTCTCCCTCTCTGCTTTCTACGAGAATTTCTCCGTTGTGCTTGTTGATAAACTCTTTGCACAATATTAATCCAAGCCCTGTACCTGGCTCATTTTCGGTACCTTTGCGTTTTGTTTGCTTATCTATTTTGAAAAGATTGTCCAAAATATCTTGACTCATACCAATTCCTGTATCTTTAATGCTGACTTCAACTTTATTGTCTTTCATCCTTGATGAAATTATTACACGTCCTCCTTTGTTTGAAAATTTCAATGCGTTTGAAATCAAATTTCTTAATATTGTATCTAACATGAATATATCTGCCGTCACATAAATATTATCACTTGTATCATCAGTAATCTCAACTCCTTTTATATCCGCAGTCTCATTGAATAATTTTAATGTGTTTGTAATAATAGACTTTAAATGCAGTTTATTAAGATTTAATTCCGTTAGACCTCTCTGTATTCTCGACCAATTCAGAAGGTTTGTAAGCAGCCTGAATAGGTTATTAGCGCTTTGATATAATTTTGATGAAAGACCTTCAAGTTCTTCGGGGGGAAAAGATTTAATGTCCTGACTCAACATTTCTGTTAAACCAAGAAATCCATTGAAAGGGCTTCGTAAGTCGTGTGCAATTATTGAAAAAAACTTGTCTTTCTCTGAATTCACCTTCTCAAGCTCTTTGTTCTTTAAGTCCATTATTTCTAAAATATTCTTTTCTGAAGTTATGTCCCTTATAGTTCCAATCATTGTAATTAGCTCACCATTCTCGTCAAACTTTAATTCCCCTGATCCGTGAACCCAGCGTTCAGCCTTATCATTATACCTTATAATCTTATATTCTTTATCAAAAGATGTTTTATTTCCTAAAACATCATGAGAAAAATAACCCTTCATTATTTCCATCCAGTCATGGTGAACAAGTGATAACCATCCATTTGTTGTTCTTTCAAAATTCTTATCAATGCCAAAAATCTTATCAAGCACTTCTGAGCTTGTCCATTTGTCTCTCTTTATATCCAATTTGTACGTTCCGAGCTTTGCTATAACCTGAGTTTTATTTAAGAAAACATCATTATCCTGCAGAGCAATTTCAGCTTCTTTGCGTTTTGTTGCATCAATCAATGTAAGCACATTAAATATCTTACCTCTTTCTTTAGATAATGTACTTGCATTTATATCAGCCCAGAAATAAGTATTGTCGTTTCTATATATTCTTAAATCAAACTGGAAAGACTTATTTGCTTCAACAATACTCTTTCTCATCAGGTAATATTTATCCTGGTCGTTTTTGTGTATGAAATTTGTGAAGAGCTTACCCTTCATCTCCTGTTTTGTAACACCTATTAGCTGGGAAGCTGTAAGATTTGCTTCTGTTATAACGCCTTTTTCGTCAAGAGTTATGTATCCTACCGGTGCAAAATTGTAAAGCTCGAAATATTTATTGTGTACTTCATCGAGCTCAAGATGTGTCTTCCTTAATTCTTCGTTTTGCATCTCAAGTTCAATCTGATGTACATGAAGTTCATAAAGAATCTTTACAGCTTCGTCAAAGTTTATTTCCTTAATCCCGCCGTCAATCTCGAGAAACCTTTTCTCTGCCTTTTCTCTGAGTTTTCCTTTATGGTTTTTAAGCTTCTCGTTTTCGTCAATTTCGTCCGGTTTAATATTATCTTTTTCCGGTTTTTTGGTATTCTTCATATTAACATCGTGAAAATATTGAATATTAATTTCTCTTATTGTTTTCTAACTCCCTTAATTTTTCTTCCGCTGCCTTAAGCGTCTCTCTGATTTCTTTCTGTTCTGTTATATTAACAAAAGTAATAACCGCGCCCTCTATTACGTTCTCAAGTGTTCTGTATGGTTGTATCCTCATTAAATACCACTTTCCTTCCTTCGTCTGTACCTCTTCTTCTTTTGGAATTAAATCTGTTAGTACCGAGTTAACATCATTTTCAAGGGTCCTGTAATTAATAAACCGCGATACTATGTCACTCAGAGGCCGTCCTACATCCGTACTAATTAAATTGATAATTTGTGTCGCAGTTGGTGTAAATCTCTGTATTTTAAGGTCATGGTCAACAAATATTGTTGCTATTCCCGTTCCTGCAAGTAAATTATTCATGTCGTTGCTTATTCTTGAAAGTTCATCTATCTTTTTTAGCAATTCGGTGTTGACGGTAACAAGTTCTTCATTTACTGATTGAAGCTCTTCCTTAGATGTTTCAAGCTCTTCATTAGTTGACTGTAATTCTTCGTTTGCAGATTGTAACTCTTCATTGGTTGATTTAAGCTCTTCATTGGCTGTTTCCATCTCTTCCACTGTAGACTGCAGGTGTTCATCTTTGAGTTTAATCTCTCTTTCCAGCTCGCTGATTTTCCCTTTTTCAACGGTTAAAGATACACCTTTGTGATTTATGTCTTTTTCTGTACTTTTGATTTCATGTAACTCTTCAAAAACTACAAGAATAAGCCCCTTAAAATATTCCTCCTTTTTTAGCGGTTGTATAATAAGGTTCGCAGAAACAGTTCCTCCGTTATACTTTACTCTTAAGCCATCGTAACGTACTGCGGTTTCGCTTGTATGTACTTTCCTTACTCCGGAAGAAAGTTCGTGTTTCATCCCGTCTTTTATCATTTTCAAAATATTTAAACTCGCTTCACCCGGAGCAGGTTCGAGAAATTTCCCTGTTTTCCCGTATATGTAAAGTACATTAAAGTCCGAATTTATTATCACGCATGGAGGAGCGTACTCTTCTATCAAAATGCTGTCTATAAGGTCCCGGAATTCAGGTTTTGATTTTTTAGGTAATGTCATTATTTTATCTTTGGCAGTTAAATTTTCGTTAACAGGAGTTTTATAAACGTGAAGATTAATATTCGATAATAAAATTCCTTTCTTCGAGAATAATTTCCATTTCTTGTCCTTTACATCAAATAGCTCGTTGAATTCGCCTATTGATTCCGAGTTACCGAGAAAAAGAAATCCTTTCAGCCTCAACGAATAATGGAATAAACCTATTGCCTTTTTCTGAATCACAGGTCCGAAATATATCAGCAGATTCCTGCAGCTTATTAAATCAAGATTTGAAAATGGAGGATCTTTTATTATATCCTATTTTGCAAATACGATCATGTCTCTGATTGATTTGTGTATGCGGAAATTGCCGTTTTCTTTTGTGAAATATTTAGCCAATCTTTCCTGGCTTACATCAGAAACGATATTTTCCGGATACAATCCTTGCCTTGCCTTTTCTACCGATTCAGTGTCAATATCTGTTGCGAATATCTGTACGGTAAAATATTGCTTTATCTTTTCTATGTGCTCCTGGAATATTATCGCGAGTGAATATGCCTCTTCTCCGGTTGAACATCCCGCAACCCAGACACGGATAGGTGATGATGGGTCTCTGTCTTTAAATAATTCAGGTATTATTTTCTCGTTAAATGATTCAAACGCGGGTTTGTCCCGAAAGAAGTTTGTTACATTTATAAGCAGTTCTTTGAATAGCGTTTCGATTTCTACGGAGTTTTGCTTTAGAAAAAGGTAATAATCATTGATGCTGTCTATCTGGTTAATTACCATCCTTCTTTCAACTCTTCGGTTGATAGTGTTCCGCTTGTAGTCTGAAAAATCGTGTCCTGTCTGGCTTCTCAGTAAAGTTAATATTTGTTTTAATGTTTCTTCTGTCTTCGGTGCAATTACAGGTTTTGTCGGAATTCTGTCTTTATATATCCGCGATGTATAGCTCAGTAATTTATTCGGTATCTCATCAGGAGGCAGCACAAAATCAATCATTCCGGTCGATAAAGCACTTTGAGGCATTCCGTCATAAGCTGCTGTCTCTGTCGTTTCTGCTATTGCAATTCCCCCCTCTCCTTTTATTGCTTTTATTCCTAATGTTCCGTCCGTTCCTGTTCCTGAAAGTACTATGCCTATTGCATTTTCATGCTGATCTTCAGCCAATGTGCGGAAAAAATAATCAATGGGTAAATGTAACGTATGCTGCAGATTTCTTTTCTCAAGATGCAGTGTCTTGTTTAGTATCGACAAATCATAGTTAGGCGGTATAACATAAACGCTGTTTGGCTTTATCCTTACACCCTCTTTTGCTGCATTCACATTCATACTGGTATATTGACTTATCAGGTCGGTCAGAATACTCTTGTGGTTGGGATCTAAGTGCTGTATAATTACAAATGACATGTTGATTTCTGAATCAGCGGGAAATGATTTGAAGAATGATTCTATCGATGCAAGCCCTCCTGCTGAGGCACCAATACCAACTACCGGAAAAACTGAATCTGAATATAATATTTCTTTATCAGATTTTGGTTCCTTTTGATTCGGTTCTTTATTTCCGATGCCGGTTTTTTTTGCAATACCCATCCATCAAGTTAATTTATATTGAATTATGTAAGAATTTAACACCTTATTTACTATTCATAAATTCGTACCCTATATGCTGCAATCCGTAAAAACGCTGTATTAAAAACAAACTTTTCACAAAATAAAAACTAACCGGTTATCTTTATTTGTTACACAAATGAATAGTTTATTCACTTTGGGTTTAATACCCCGCTGCTTGCGGCGAAATTTTGTAATGCTTTTAAACTTATAAAGTCCCGTAGGGACTAAATATTTATAGCTATTGATTTCTATATTTTTAAAGTCCCGTAGGGACTAAATATCAGTAGCAATAAGGTTCTAATGTTCTAAGTCCCATAGGGACGAAATATCGATAGAGTAGGGACGAAATATTTTTAATAAGATACCCCGTTGCTTGCGGCGGGGAGTTTTATGCTCTCTTTATTATCTCTTGTTCTTAGCAATAAATAAATTTTTTCTCTGTGCCCTCCGTTTTATCTCTGTGTTCGAGTCGAAGATTCGCCGCGGCGAATGGTAAAATCTTTTCTTTGTTTGTTATAACCGGAAAAGACAATGATTATCCCGTTTCACGGCTTCTTCAGAATAGAATCGCTGTCTTATTCTCGCTCCTGTATCTTCCTTGCAATTTTCAACACTAACTTTCTTGGAGAAAATCTTACGGATTGCACAACCAACTTGTTTAGGAATCCCGGAACGACTGTAAGGCTTCCCTTCATCATTTCCCGATATCCAAAATCTACAACTTCTTTTGAGCTTGGTATGCGTGTATGTTTAAATAGTTTGCTTTTCCCGAGATTTGCTACGCTCTGAAACTCCGATTCTGTAGGACCCGGACATAAAATAGTTACACTCACGCCCGTTCCTTTAATTTCGTTGCTTATCGCTTCACTGAAAGATAGTACAAACGCCTTGGTTGCGTAGTAAACCGCCATCAGCGGACCCGGCTGAAACGCCGCCATAGATGCAACGTTCAGTATTTTGCCTTCACCTTTCTGTATCATTGGCTTCATGAAAAGGTACGTCAGCTTTGTAAGCGCTTTTATGTTTAAGTCGAGCATACCTTCAATCTTTGCCCAGTCAGACTCATGAAAATTTCCCCAGTCGCCGAACCCTGCGTTGTTCACAAGAAAATCTATATGAATATTGTCTCTCTGAAGTGTTTCAAAAACGGCTTGCACCTCATCCATATTGCTCAAATCTCTTCCCAGCACTTTTATTTTAACACCATGTTTTTTCATTAACTCTTCAGCAATTTGCTCCATTCTTTCTGTTCTTCTTGCAGCCAGTACAATATTATGCCCGTCTCTTGCGAAGTTCTTCGCAAACTCAACTCCGAGTCCCGCAGATGCTCCTGTTATCAATGCAGTCTTTTTCACTTCTCCTTCTTCATTACAATTTCTTCACCTTGTTTAATGGTCAGTTCATTCCCATCCTCCGTAAAAGTAATCTTTAGCTTTGCAGCATCAAACCTGAAAACTCTTTCGTTTTCTGCATCAAGCGTGAATGATGATTGACCCGTTGCCTGTGCCGTAAGCTTGCCGTCAACTACTTTTATAGTTATTTTTAAAGGAAAGCTTTCTGTCGAAAACACACCCTCATACTTTTTTAATATTTCGGGATTTACCTCCGCAAAATTAAACGAAGGGAATTCATACTCTTTGCCGAAATATATACTTAGGACTCCTACAAGCAGTTCATTGCCGTAGTTCATCCCGTTCGTGCAAAATGATACCGCAAGTTTATCATCGGGATAGTATGTTAATGCAGAAACAAATCCGTCAATTCCTCCTGTATGTCCATATCCCTTCCTTTCATAAAAATTCATAGGGAATGAACCTCTTCCGTATTTTTCCTTCACCTTAATCATTTCGTCAAGCGAGTTCTTTGAAATCAGTTTCCCGTTAAACAGCGCTTCTATATATTGCGTAAGGTCATTAGAGGTAGAAACTATTGCACCCGCCCCGTGCGGTACACTCATATCCGTTTCATTTTCACGAACCCATTTATCATCCTTCAATGTGTAAGAATAGCATTCATTGTCTTTAATATTTGCAGGTTTTCCGTAATAAGTATTTTTTAGTCCAATCTTATTGCAAATTCTTTCCTGTAACAAATCTGCATAATCTTTACCTGTAATCTTTTCGATTATGTATCCGAGCAGAACAAAATTTGCATTACTATATTCCGATTTTGAATCCGGCTCAAACTCTGATTTATGGCTCTTTATCATATCCGCCATTTCTTGCTTGGTTTTCGGATAAAGATAAAAACTGGTATCCATAGTATTAGTAAAATTATGTATCCCGCTTCTATGCGTTAAAAGTAAATCCATCGTTATCTTGTCAGCGTTCGGCACATCGGGGAAGTAATCAGAAAGTTTTGTGTCGAACGAAATCTTTCCTTCTTCCATTAATTGAAAAAACATTACCGTAGTAAATGTCTTAGTAATAGAACCGATTCTGTAACGAGTATCTGTTGTTGATGGAATCCCTTTTTCTACATCTGCATACCCATACGATTTATTGAAAACTCTTTCACCGTCATGCAATAAAGTTACGGTTCCCATAAACTTCTGCTTGCCGTAAAGGTAGTTCAAAAGACTGTCAAGACGTGCTTTGTCAAACGTCTGTCCGTTAACAAGGTTTACAGAAGAAAGTATAAAAACTGAAATCAGAACAATACTTAAAACTATTGTTTTCCTAAACTTTAAATTCTTAATCATAATTCCTATTTTATATTTATTAAAATTAATTAATAGTTTGTTAATTTCCTATCTTTTTAGACGAAATATCCCATAAAACAGTTTCAAATCATAAGATCTAATTGCGACATTTGCAGTTCATCTTTATTATCAGTGTGAATCATAAACTATCAGCTTAATCAGTGTGCGTTCTTTGTCGAAGATCCGCCGTCTTGTTGGGAGGACATCCGCCGTGTCGGACCTTAGTGGTGAAATCTCTTGCTCTCAGCAATAAAATAATATCTCCTCTGTGCTACTATCCGTAAAAATGTTGTAATAAAAACAAACTTTTTACAAAATAAAAACTCTAAATATTTACAATTTTAATAAATAAAAAATTCTTTTGCTCTCTTTGCGACCTTTGCTTTCTTTGCGGGCTTTGCGTTAAAAATCTTTTGTTCAACTATAATCTATTAGTTTTTCTCTGCGTTCTTTGCGCACTCTGCGGTAAAATCTGTTTCAATGCTCTTATTTGTTTGTAGCCGCAGGCTACGTCGTGTCCTCTGCGACCTCTGTGGTTAAATGCTCTTGGCAAAAATCAAATCTCTGTGGTTAAATGCTTTTGCAAAAAATCAAATCTCTTCTTTGTATCCTTATTTCATCACCTTATCCCTTTCATCATCTTCGAAACACACC
>JBHELA010000458.1:0-2896 GCA_041859005.1 Ignavibacteria bacterium | reverse complement strand
AAATAAATAACAGGATTAAAAAAGTAACAAACGTAAAATCCTTTTTCATTATAAGAGAGGACAAAGTTGAGCGGGAGACGGGGATCGAACCCGCGACGTCCAGCTTGGGAAGCTGACATTCTACCGCTGAATTACTCCCGCTTGTATTTCATCTACCTCAATGTAAAATATATAAGATGGAATTAATTAGCTATGGAAATACTAATATGAAAAATTTAAGAAAAGTATAATTTATGTTTTGAGTATAAATTTTGGATATTGCTAATCTTAATATTATGCTTTACTTTTGATAAGAAAAATCATTAACATTAAATATCTTGATATAGTATGAGATTATTAATTCTTCTACTGATTATATTTTGTGAAAGTAATTTATATTCACAATATAACTGGGTATTACACTCCGGCCGCACAAACCCCCGTAATATTGAAATTACTAAGGGAGGAAAAGTAGTTTATTATGGCGATTACATTATGAACTATTCTAGCAATTTAGGTTTGAATTGGCCAAAACCTTCAATCTACCACTTTTCTACAGCAACAGAATTTTTCTTTTTAGATAGTTTGAAGGGATATTTTCAAGACATTAACAAACTAATTTATAAAACTTCTAATGGCGGGTTAAATTGGGCCTCAATAAGTAGTGTACCTTTTACAATAAAAGGTATGCATTTCATTAATCAGAATACAGGTTGGATTATAGGCGAGAATATATTGAAAACTACGAATGGAGGAACATCCTGGATAACTCAATACATAAAAACCTCATCCTTTTATGATGAATCAATTTTTATGTTAAATAATTTAAAAGGATTTGCCACAAGTGGATTACGCGATACATTTTTGGTAACAACAAACAGCGGTGCTAACTGGTCAAAAAAATCAACAGGTACAGGCCAAAATTTGCGAAAGGTGCATTTCGTTAACAACAACATCGGATACATTTTAATCGACCCAGGTGCATTTTTGAAAACAACTGACGGCGGAGATAGCTGGCAGATTTTACTTTTTTCAATCGCGGGAAATAGTTTTACATTTGATTTTGCTGATGAAAATACGGGTTGGCTTGGAAATGCATATGGCATTATAGCTAAATCTACAAATGGCGGATTAAACTGGGTTCAAAAAAGACCATATACAGGTGGACAACCTAATGCAGATATATACAACATTAAGTGTTTAGGTTCGAATATTTGTTTTGCTGCCCAACAAGACGGAGAATTTATAAAGACAACCAATGGAGGGGATAACTGGATTCAAGCCCAACCAATCCCTTACGGAAATCTTGTCTCTATAACGTTTATTAGCAGTCAAACCGGATTTGTTTGTAATAATTCAGGTAAGGTATGGAAAACAGAAGACAAAGGTAAAAACTGGAATATTAATTCGACATTATCATTTAATACTCATTGCATGTATTCTGATTCAATAATTGGATGCTTTATAGTTGGAAGTGCTGGAAATGTTCTCCATACAACAAATTATGGAAATAATTGGCGGCAAATTTCTTTAGAAGGTGATTTAAAATTTATAAGTTTCACAGATCAGAATACTGGATGGATAAGCGGTAGTGCAGGTAAAATATATAAAACAACTAATGGAGGAATTAACTGGGTTTTACTTCAGACAAATATTGCGAATCATTTAAATTCACATTACTTCATAAATTCGAACACAGGTTGGTTTGCAGGGCAAAATAGTGCTTTGTTTAAAACTACAAACTCGGGTTTAAGTTTTGATTCAACTATGATTAGAGGTAATATTCAAGAAGTTTATTTTACTGATTCTTTAAAAGGATTTGTAATAAGAGATTACAAAACAACAAGTTATCCATATTTTTGTATCAATAAACGATACATATCAAAAACAACTAACGGTGGATTAAATTGGGTTGATGTCAGAAGTGAATCTGAAGATTGTTACGATTGGGAATTCAAGTTTAAATCAATTAAATTTACAGCCCCTGAATGTGGCTTTGTTGTATCAGGCAGAGGAGACTTTTTAATAACATCGGATTCCGGTAATACATGGTGGAATAATGGTAGTCCGGGAAGAATTTCTTTAAATAATCTCTATTTCAAGAATGTTAATTCAGGATGGGTTATTGGAGAAAAGGGAATAATGCTGACTATGGGCGATGCAATAACTGGAATAAATAATTTGTTTGAAATAACACCTGAAATATTTGAATTATTACAAAACTATCCTAATCCGTTTAATTCATCAACAAATATAAAATTTAGAATAAATAAATCCGGATTAGTGAAACTTACTGTTTTTGATATTACCGGCAAGGAGATTTTTGTTTTGCTGAATAGTTATTTGAATCCCGGTGTTTATAATCTCAATTTTAATGGTCTTGAATTAGCATCCGGAATATATTTTTATAAATTGTCGTCTGGTGATAAAACAATGACCAGAAGAATGGCTATTATAAAATAATAATAGAAACAGCGGATTATTTATTATTGTAAAGAAATGGATTTACATTTTTCTTTTGCACCGCCATGAAAATTACACTACTTTAATCAATCCTTTATAAAATTATTTTATGGAGATTATTCTAAATTTGGTGTATACGATTTCGACGGCAGTAGTCTTTTCACTGTTTGATTATTTTGGGTTTAATATTAGTCTGAAGAAGGGTTGGGCTGATTTCAGCAATTTCAACAGATACAGGGTTGTGCAGGGATTGTTTCAAGTAATTTTAACTGTGCTATTGTTATACTTATCGGGGTGGAGAGCAGCTGTCGCATTTAATATAATATGGTGGACGTGGGGATGTGATTTCATGTTTTATTTATACTGTGAGATTTTTAATTACGGAAAAGACAGAGGGAATTTCAGGAAGGAAGTTATGAGTAATAACGTAAAATGGGCGTGGTGGACTCCGTTT
>JBHELA010000431.1:0-3042 GCA_041859005.1 Ignavibacteria bacterium | reverse complement strand
GTAGTCCGCCGGAATTGTGACAGAGATTGTTGCGCCGTTTTCAAACAGGCTGCCTGGCAGAATGTCGTTGCCCCAGTTGGATGTCTCGGCAGGTGTTACGAATACGTCAACAAGCGTTACGCCTGTGTTGTTTACAACATCAAATGTTAATGCCTGTGCATTAGAGTTTTTAATCCCGAATAATGAAACGATTGCAACAACCGCAAATCCGAAAAGTAATTTGTTTCTCATTTTTATTAAGTATTTAGTTTACAAAAATTCGTAATAATATTAATACTGTAAAGTTGGCATATTGTTCCCAGATATACAAGTACCATAGCACAAACCACCGGAATTATAAATTTTACAAATTTGACTTAAGTCAAATTACAATATTCTATATTTATCTATATTTATATTAATTATTTTAATAATACATATATTGAGGGCAATAATATGAAAAGTGTTTTAATTTTAACAGTTCAGATTCTGATTGTACTTGCAATCACAAATCAACTCTTTTCACAAACTGATTTAATCCCTTATCGCAAATATGATGAAGTAAAAAAAGTAACTATCTGGGGATTTTGTGATAAGACTAAGAAAATTATTATTCCTTTAAAATATGATTATGTCCAGCCGTTTAGTGAAGGACGTGCATTAGTTAATTTAGGTGATAAATACGGATTCATTGATGAAAAAGGAAATGAAGTTATTTCGATAAAATATGAAGCGGATTTGCCTCATTATTCAGGTAAAGACATAGGTGAAGATTTTAAAGAAGGGCTTGCAAGAGTAAAATTGAATGGTAAGTGGGGATTTATTGATAAGGAGGAGAAAGAGATTGTGCCCATAAAATATGATACTGCCTGTAACTTCGATGACGGTCTTGCAATAGTTAAAATAATAGAAGGCGAATCATATTGGGGAACGTGGGGATTTGTTGACAGGGAAGGAAAAGAAGTTCTGCCTTTAATTTATAATTATATCACAAAATTAAATGACGGCTTCTACGTTGCCCATAGTAATCTTACTTGTGGACTTGTTAATAAGGAAGGATATTTAATTACAGAAATGAAATATTATGGTATAGAAGAATTTGTAGAAGGTTTTGCAAAAGTTGGAATATGGAAAGAATGTGGTTTCATAAATAAAGAAGGAAAAGAGGTCGTTCCTGTAAAATATGAGAGAGCTGTTAATTTTCGTAATGGATTTGCAAGAGTAAGTTATAGAATCGGCGAATATCATTGGCTTGAAGGTTACGTTGATGGAAGCGGAAATGAATATTGGGAATAAGCATTATTTAATTTTTAATTTTGAATAGTTCGCAAATTGATTAAGTCTTAATGAATTAAATATGTAGTAAAAGAAAAGCCTGTGAATAAACTTCACAGGCTTTTTCATATATCACAATCAATATTATTTTGCTTCTTCGGGAAGAAGTTGTTTTGGATTGAGCTTCGATGGAGTAAAGATACCGATTACACCCTTCAATCCAACTGACATTACTATGTTGTAGAAAAATGCGAAGAAAGCCAGCAATAGTAAGCCACCACAAATTGCCGCAAGAATCATATATAAATTAAATTCACCGTTCATATAAATGGCTCGTCTCAACATTCCTTTCAAACCTGCCATTCCCATAAATGCGCCCATTCCTATTCCTCCAAGTAAATGCGCCCAGAAGTGAAATGTAGCAAGTTTCTGGCTGTATAGTTTTGCACCGTTTGTTACAATCGGGAATAAAATATAAATCGCCGAGTACAGTGTCATAGTTAAACCTACAAGAATTGCAACGTGAACGTGCGGTCCGATAATCCATTGAGTGTTATGGAGAATCCGGTTCAGACCGATATCTGCCTGCATAATACCGGCAGGTACTGCGAGAGCAAAACCGAGCAGACCACCGAGCAAGAACTTTAGTTCGTTTGACATTTTCAATGGTCTTGCAGACCAGAGAGTTGCAAGAGTTATAAAGAATGCAAGTCCCTGAGTTATTAATTCAAATGCAGTGACCATTTCGCCGGAGAGTATTTTTAGGAAACCCGGTTGTGCCTGATCGGACATTAAGTGGTGCGACCATACTGTCCACGATACTACCATCTCGATAAACAAAGCGGCTCTTGCCCAGTTTTCCATAAATAATTTTTTACCTGTTATAAGCATTGCGAGCAGATACCACGTTCCTGCTACGAAAATTAAAACCAAGCCGTCTGCTATTAAATCAAGACCCCACCAAAACCAGTTTTTATAAAGCAAAGCATCAATAGAAGTATGTTTTAAATCAACACCTGCAAGATGCCAAATCATATAAATAAGAATCAATACACCTGTAAATAAAATTATTCCCGCATTTAAAGCAGTGTCAACAGTTCCTCTTGCAATTGCCGCTACAGGCAAAGAGACGAGGTGTTCTTTTCTGTCTTCTTTCTTTTTGAATAAGTTTTTTAAACCGCTTAGACCGAGTGCAGAAGCGAGTAATGCACCCGCAGGCTGTTTATCCCAACCTTCGGGAGTGTATGAAATAGTTTTAAAAATATTGATAACAAAAAATACAGTACCAACCATTACCAACGCTATTCCAAGCACAAAGAAAGTTCCGCCGAGCGGACTGAACTGCGTAAAGTCAGCGGGTAATGGCCAATATAGTGTGTAGAGCGGTGCGAAGTGCGAAAGAAAACCTGCAAACCAGAATGTGAAAGTACCAACTGAAATCAAAATAAAAGTCCAGTTACCAAGTTTATAACTCCACAATGGTTTCTTCATCAGAAATGGAACTAAGAATAGAAACGCTCCAAACACAATCGAATATGTTGAACCAAAAATTCCGACGAGCGGATGTGCTGTTAATATTGCATAATATTGAAAGTCAGGAACAGATTCTATCGGCTGTACCTGATAAATTCTCATTACCATTCCCTCTATTGCAGCGAAAGCATAATATATCAAGCCAACAACAACAAAGCGGAGAACTAATTTTTGCATAGGTGTTAAACTCTGTGGTTTAAACAATCCCTGTGCTCCGTTTAAAAAAGTATCTTTAAAATTCATATAAGTGTAATT
>JBHELA010000162.1:0-3462 GCA_041859005.1 Ignavibacteria bacterium | reverse complement strand
TTTTCTATATAATAACACTGCAATATTTGTGCCGCATAAACATTCAAATTTATGATGATTTAAGCTGTTTAATATAACCTTTAGGGAAAATCTCCACAAAAGAGCTAAACCATGTAGATAATATACACATAACAAGAGATTTGTTTTTTTTATTTTCCGCTGCATAAACTATAATAAATTAGATATTTAAGGCTAAAAAGTAAGTAGAGTGCCATATTATTGGCGAACATGTTTTTTTTACTACAACTTGAATATTGGGATAGATTAATATGCCTTGCATAATTTTACCTTCAAAGAGAAAACAATGCTCCGAGTGTAAAATTCCTTCCTGGTTCGTAAACTTTTGCACCACTTGAATATGGGTTTCTAGCATAAGACAGAGAATTAAAATATGTAGTATTAAACAGGTTATTAACTTCAAGTGAAACACTAAGTTTATTTAATTTATAATTTAGCCCAAGATTAAATACGTTGAAAGTTTCGGAATTAAATTCGGAAACCGTTTTATCAATTCTGGTTTGGGCATTATTATAAACATGGGTAAAGTATAGATTTAACCCTTTAAATTCCGGAGAATAGATTGAGCTTGTGATTCTCAATGGAGCTATTTCAGACAGGGGGATATCAGAAGATGTGTTTTGTCCATATGTATATGAAAGCTCCGAGGAAAAATATTTATAATTGAAGCTAACATTTGCACCAAATATATATGCGTTAATATTATCATAAGTTAAATAATTTCGTGTTGGGGTAATCTTTTTTACAATATTGACATAGTTAAACACATAATTACCGTATAACTCCAGATTGAAAATTTCATTATTTAAATTAAAGCGGACGGTAATTCTTGAGGGGTTTTGAAGCTCAGGGTTTCCTGACCACCAAGGGTTAGTTCCGGGTCTTCTTATTGCAATGTATAAATTCTCAGGCTCGGGAGGTTCGGTGGAAAACTCGAGCAGTGAATTAAAGAAAAAATTATGGAACACATTTAAAGAATAACTTCCGCTTAACGAAAGTCTGTACAACAACCTTGTTTCAGAAGCGTTTTCATAATTCAATTTGTAATAATCCATATTCTCTGAACCTATTGTATTAATTAAGCCTCCTATTTTGGCGTTTAAATTAATGTTTTTAAAAGAAAAATCTTTTTTTCCTGTGAGGGAAAACTGTCTGAGATTTGGAATGGCTTTGTTAACAATTGTTGTTTGCCCCATAACTATCGTATTATCCGATATCCAGTTTCTAAAATAAAACTCAAGATTGTTGTTAAAGACTCCAATTGTCAGGTTTTTAGCTTTTGTTTCCATTACAGAAGTAGCCATTCTCAACTCGTTAGTCATCAGGTGATCTGTATAGTTAAAATATAATTTATAAGTTTTATATTTAAAATTTGCGCTCGCGACATTATTATAAATTTCATCCATCTGTAAATAAGGAAAAAGAATATTTTTGGAATAAGAATATGATCCGCCATATTCTGTGTTTTTAGTGACACCGTTAATATTAATCTCCGCGAAGGTATAACTATAATTATCTTTATAAGAGTAAAGGGTCTTATAATCCCTGTTTTCGCCATCCCGATATGGTTTACCAAACGAATAACGGAACGATGCAACGTTGTAATCTAAATTAATATTTGCATATCCATCAAACGATTCAGAGTGTCCCTGCGAACCCGTTAATCCCAAAATGGTTTTAAATTCTTTCAAAGGCATATTCCTTTTAAATTCAACACTGCCGGCAAAACCGGATTGCAGCGTTGAATTAGTTTTATACAAGCTGATATGAGACATTGAAATTGGGTTAACTCTTGTCAAAGGAGGGTCCATTCTGTTTGGGCATGCATTATGATATCTTTCCCCTTCAATAACAACATTAATATCCCCGCGTTTAAATCCATCGGCATATACATCTTTCGCAAAAAAGGAACCCTTTGATATAAGCTCAAAGCCATTTCTTGAAAGAAAATCTACATAGCTGTCTTTTTCAATTTTATGATTTACACCTCCTCTGAAAGAAGTTTCAATCATTATCGGATTTAGCCAGAACATCTTCATAGTATCTGTTTGTGAGAATAATTTACCACTCACAAACACTGTAAGAATTATACATAATAAATATTTCATATAGTTTTTATAATTTTAATAACTCATTTCATCAATTTTCACTTTTCCTTTATATACTTTTTGTATTATTATTGTATAAGTTATCACGAAAGGCATACCTATAATAGCCATTATAAGCATAATCATTAACGTCTTCTGTGATGATGCTGCGTTGTAAATGTTCAGACTGTATTCAGGATTTGGGTTTGATAAAACCAGGTTTGGAAAAATGCCTATCGCAAACAATACCAGCAGCATAGCAATTGTTGCGGATGATGAAAGAAACGCCCTGAACTCTCTGCCAAGATGAATTTCCCTTGGTATATTCGCAATTACAAGCATAGTAATAATTGCCAGAAGAAAGAGCAGCGGAAAGTCTTTAAAATGATTGACCATGCCGGGATAATATATTAATGTCGCCATAGTAGTAGTGACAAAGCAAATTGTAAAGAAAATAATCGTATTATTAACCCGGCTTTTTATTTCAGCCTGCAGCTCCCCTTCGGTCTTCATAACTAAATAAATCGCCCCATGCATCATAAACAAAGAAACAGCAGTTATGCCGACAAGAATTGAATAAGGATTTAATAATGCAAAAAAAGTACCGATGTACTCTTTGTCAGGACCAAGAGAGATTCCTGTGATTATATTTCCCAATGCAACACCCATAAGCAACGCTATAAAAATGCTGGAAAGACTAAATGCTCTATCCCACCAAGCGCGCCATTTTTTACTTTCCTGCTTACTTCTGAATTCAATCGCAACTGCGCGAAATATCAGAAAAAATAAGAGAAGCATAAAAGCAATATAGAAACCAGAGAAAACTGTTGCATAAACATCCGGAAACGCTGCAAAGAGTGCTCCACCACCCGTTACGAGCCAGACTTCATTTCCATCCCAAACAGGACCGATAGAATTAATTGAAATCCTTCTGTTTAGGTCACCCTTAATAAGCAAATGTAAAGCACCAACCCCGAGATCAAAACCATCAAGGATAGCATAACCGGTAAGCAAAACACCAACGAGAATAAACCATATAAAATTTAAGTCCATAGTATGTTTTAATTTTTGTTTAACATTCCCTTCTGCGAAGAATAAACTTCATCAGAATTATCACTTATATCGGGTCCATGTTTAATCTTCCTATCGAGCAAAAACAAAAATAATATAAACAACAAAACATAGATTAACAGAAACAATATAAGAGAAAACAAAACTTCATTCCCGGTAACAGATTTTGAAAGTGCATCCTTTGTTCGAAGCAAGCCGTAAACTATCCAGGGCTGCCTGCCAACCTCAGCAGAAATCCACCCTAATTGATTAGCCGCCTGCGGGAGAAGAACAGATAAAACCAAAA
>JBHELA010000105.1:0-3212 GCA_041859005.1 Ignavibacteria bacterium | reverse complement strand
ATAATCTTTTCAAGATCGTATTTATGAAAGTAATTATCACAATATCTTATTAATGATTCGGCATGTATAACTTCTTCGCTTTTAAAATATCTTTTACTATCAATTGCAGCGATAAGATAATTTCTGAGGGAGACAAACTCGTCGAAATCAAGGTCGGGAAAATTTTTGTCTATTAGTCTTACAAACTCGTCATCACAATCAGGTTTAATTATTAAGTGAATAAATGAATCGGGATTATTTAGAGCATTTATGTATTTTTTATTAAGACGGAGACCAAGAGAATCTTTCATGAAAGATCTGATTTTAGGATTCCAATCATCTTTAATCTTCTTGAATAGATGAGAATACTGTTCTTCGTAGTTATCTATCAAGCGGAGAACGCTTTGGTTTTTAGGAGAATATTTATGATTATAAAATAAATTGTTTTGCATAACTTATCAAGCTTAGGTTTTGTTTTCTATGATTTTAATTTCTTCTTTGGTCAAATCGTATAATTTATAAACTAATTGGTCAATTTCCTTAAGTGATTCACACATATCTGGAGCAGACGTTTTATTGATTGCAATAATTTTAGATGATAGTTTTTCTATATCACTAATAATGATTTGATTGTTATCGTTTATTATAGGAATTGGAAACCGTTCCATAAAAGTATGCTTAAACCGGATACCCTTTTCACCTAATTCACCACCAGCATAATATTTTGCAAAGGTATATTTAAAAAAACTCGAGTTGAAGATTCCCAAGAAATATTTTAAATTATTCCCAGTTAATAATCTTGTGGTATCTGAGCAAAACATTTTATTGGTATCAAATGAAAATGCTGGCTCTTTTGACATTTCTTTCCAAATTATTTTGTCTTCAAGAAATTTATCAGAATAGGTATTAGCACATCTTTGCAAAACATACCATTCATATCTCACCCCTGTTTCTTCCAAATTTCTATCTAATAGTTTGCTTTTGTATTTAAATAAATAATCATATAAAGCATTAAAATCTTTTTTAAATTCCTCCTCTGCATCAACAGATGCACCTTGAATAGAAATATCATTTTGCAAAGGGAAATGCCAAGGAATAAAAATCAACCATAATTTTTGCCAAGTATAACTATACTTACTAATATCACGTCCTCTTAGAATAGGTTTGATAATATCTATATTTTTCTTGTCTTCTTTACATAACCTTTCTCGAGTATAATTATCTATAATAAAAGCTTTATTGAAACCAGTTACAAGACCTCTATATATTCCAATATCCCAATTTTTTAAAGGTTTCCCAATACTTTCTATCTTTTCTTTTAAATCTTGCTCGGCAAATCCACCAATATACCAAGATTTAGTTGTTAATTCTGGAAGTGAAACTACATTACTTTTTATGAAGTTATCTAAATTCTTATCTTTTGCTTCAGAGTTAATTGTGACTCCTTTAATCGAGTAAGTCATCACGGAATTTTGAATTAACAAAATATTTACATCCACTGTTGCGTTTTCAAATACACCGGGACCGAGGTCAATTAGCAATTTTGGATTTTTTAAGATAAACAATTCTCTTAATGTTTCTCCGTAACCAGCCCTCATCCATTTATTGCTTGTTATAAAACACAGATGCCCGTATTCTTTTAATAAACTAATGCCTTTTTCATAGAATAAAGAATAAATATCGCCGGTTCTTTCAAAGGTCTGAAAACCGCAATCTTTGTATAGATTTGCTAATTTACCGCCATCTTTTTGAAGCTGAATATACGGCGGGTTTCCAATTACGATATCAAATCCGCCATTTTCAAAGACGTCTGCAAAATGTAATTTCCAAAGAAAAAAAGGTTTTGAGTTTGATTTTCGTATATTGTTTAATTCATCGAGCTTTGATTTCTTTCCCTGAGATATTAAAGTAGATTCAATTAACTCCCATTCGAGTTTTTCTATTTCAAGCTTTGTTTTGTCTTTTTGTTCTTTTCTGCTTGCGTCGAAGAAATCTTTGTGGAGTTTATTGAGGGTATCGCGTTTCTGGTTGGTTTCTAACTGTTCATCGAAAATATCAAATATGTTATCAGCCGTTTTTTTGTCATAAATTAAAGCTTCTATCTTTTTCGAAACCTCCTCGAATTTTTTTGCGTACTCTTTTTTTGTTACATGAGTATATTTGTTTTCGCTGTTTAGTATCAGGACTTCTTTTTCCAAAGATTTTTGCTTTCGCTTGAGAATTTTTAACTGATTTTCTTTATTATCGTCGATGTTTTTAAATAATGACTCATCAAATAGCTTTATTCCCTCATATTCTTCGAGCAAACTATTTCCCTGCATAATTTTGAAGTCGAGGTTGGGGAGGGGTTCTATATTCCAGTTAGGTTTCGACTTATCGATTCTTTCATCGATTAACAATGATATAAAGAAACGAAGCTTTGCAATTTCGACTGCAATCTGCTGAATATCAACACCGTAAATGCAGCGCTGAATGAGATAAAGCTTTCTTCCATAATCAGGATTTTTATTCTTAAAGTAATTTTCTATGTGACGAATGGTTTCTTCACGAAGACGGGAATCCTGTATATTATCGACTGACTTTAGCTGGGCTTCTTTCCAGAGCTTGTTACCTTTGTCAATTTTATTGAGAACGAAAACCAATTTATTCAGAATGCCCATTGGAAAAGCACCAGAGCCGACTGCGGGGTCAACTATTTTTACATTCTCGATAAGATTTATGAGTTTGCGAGTATCTTTTGAATTATCGGTAAATGGGTTTTCCTGTTCAAGCGGATTGAAGAGTTTTTCAAGCTTTAATACAACATCATCAGATTCGCCGAGATGTGTTTTGAAATACTCTTTGAGTGATTCGGTGACCATATAATCGACTATTTCGCGAGGAGTATAAAAACTGCCTGTTGCTTTTCTTGCGGTAGTGGAAGTTTCGGGGTTAAAACTTGCGAGAAGGTTTTCAAAGACCTTGCCGAGAAGTTCAGGGTCAAGAGCTACGTCTGAATCATCAGGGGTATTTTCATCTACCGTAAAATTATAGGAGGAAAGAATTTCAAGAAGACCCTTTACTTTGAACTTCTTATCTTTCGTGCCGTACCATTCATTCAAATCTATTTCCTTTTCGGAAGAGAAGAGCAAAAAGTTAGGAATCGCGGGCTGGTACTTATTCCTGCGGGTGAAACCATCTATGTAATAATTTTCATCTCCTTTATCGAGACATTCAAAAAGACCGCCGTTCAG
>JBHELA010000421.1:0-7471 GCA_041859005.1 Ignavibacteria bacterium | reverse complement strand
AAAAGCCGAAAAAAGCGAAGAGAAATTCAGGACTTATGTAGAAAATGCAAACGATATTATTTACCAGATAACCGCTGATGGAGTATTCACCTATGTTTCACCAACCTGGACAGATATTTTAGGATATCCGGTGGTTGAAGTTATCGGTACGAATATTGATAAATTTATCCACCCTGACGATTTACTCCATTGTTTGGATTTCTTAAACAAAGTGGTAACAACAGGGAAAAAACAAGGCGGGGTTGAATACCGTGTAAAACATAAAAATGGTACGTGGAGATGGCATAATTCCAATGGTACATCATTAATAGACGTTAATGGCAACGTTGTTTCGTTTCTCGGGATTGCACGCGATATCACAGAAAAAACATTGGTGCAGAAAAAGCTTTTATTGAGCGAGACGAAGTTCAAGGCAGCATTCCAAACCAGCCCCGATTCTGTAACCATTACAAAAATGAACGGCGGGTTTTATGAAATCAATGAGGGTTTTACACGTTTAACAGGCTTTACTGCTGAAGAAGCAATAGGCAAAATCTCAACCGGGTTAAATATTTATGCTATACCCGCTGACAGAGACAAAATAATTGAAGATTTAAAAAAGTACGGAATAGTTGAAAACTTTGAAACATTGTTTAGCGCTAAAGACGGGACAATTTTCCCAGGGCTTATGTCGGCAAAAATATTAGAGGTCAATAATGAGCCGCACATTTTATCGGTAACCAGAGATATAACCGACCTTAAGAAAGCGGAGAATGAATTGGTGGCAGCTCTTAACAAAGCCGAAGAAAGCGACCGGCTGAAATCAGCTTTCCTTGCCAATATGAGTCATGAAATCAGGACACCGATGAATGGAATTCTTGGATTTGCCGATTTGCTGAAAACGCCCGGACTTTCAGGAGAGGAACAACGTAAATATATTAAGATTATTGATATTAGCGGCAAACGGATGTTAAATATCATCAACGATATTGTTGATATTTCCAAAATCGAAGCCGGACAGATGGAACTAAATATTAAGGAATCGGATATTAATCAGCAAATCGTGGATATATACAATTTCTTCAAACCCGAAGCAGAAGCTAAAAAGATAAAACTCTCATTTAAAAACTCTTTGCCTTCTGAGGAAGCAATCATCGAAACCGACAAGGAAAAGGTGTATGCTATACTTACTAATCTGGTAAAAAACGCTATAAAATTTACCGAAACGGGTTCAATCGAATTGGGGTATAATTTAAAAGCAGATAGGGAACCAAACGAGCTGGAGTTTTATGTAAAAGACACAGGAATTGGGATTCTCAAAGACAGGCAGGAAGCCATATTTGAGCGTTTTATACAAGCAGATATTAATGATGTAATGGCATATCAGGGAGCAGGTCTTGGATTATCAATCTCAAAAGCGTATGTAGAAATGCTTGGCGGTAAAATATGGGTTGAAAGTACAGCGGGCAACGGTTCAACATTCTATTTCACCTTGCCTTACAACACTGTGACTTTAAAAGAGATTTCCGAAGAAAAGGCTGTGCATGCAGAGAAAAGCTATATCGATAGAAAACTTAAAATATTGATTGTTGAAGATGATGAAGTATCGGAAAAATTGATAGACATTTCTGTTAGTATGCTAAGCCGTGAAATTTTGAATGCAAGGACAGGGGTTGAAGCAGTTGAAATTTGCCGTAATAATCCTGATATTGACCTAATATTGATGGATATCCGGATGCCCCAAATGAGCGGTTACGAAGCCGTACAGAAAATCCGGAAATTTAACAAAGAGGTTATCATCATAGCACAAACAGCGCATGGTCTTTCGGGGGACAGGCAAAAATCAATAGAATCGGGATGCAACGACTACATAAGAAAACCAATTAACATAATCAAATTACAGGCATTGATACAAATGTATTTTAGAAAATAGTTATTTAATTAGCAGACTACTAACGACAGAAAATAAAGCGCATTACAATAAACGGGGTAAAAGTGTAAAGTTTGGTTCCGGGCTATACGTCAATTCAATAAGTATTACCCGCAATCTAATTCTTGTTTACTTTCTTGAAGCTGTTACTTCACCATCAGCATCCTTCGGGTTTCTTTGAAAACTTTTCCCGTGTTTATATCCTTCGTTTCAAGCGCATAGAAATAAACTCCGCTGCTGAGACCTTCGCCGTTGAAAGGGGAGTAGTAAACGCCCGGATTCATGTTTTCGTTTATCAGGTTTGCTACACTTCTGCCCTTTATGTCAAAGACTTTCAGAGTTACGTACGACGCCTTTGGTATGCTGAATTTTATCTTCGTTAACGGATTAAACGGATTCGGAAAATTCTGATACAGCTCAGGGCTTACTGCGACCTCTTCGCCAGCCGAGCCGACATTTGTCAGGAGCCATTGGTTATACAAAACCTGTAATGAGTCAATCGGGTCTTTGCTGCCCGTTGTATTACCCACAACAAGCTCAAGATATTGCGTACCGACCGTATCTCCCGGCTTTCTGATTCTTAAAAATGATGATATGGAAGATTTGTTCGAACCCGTGCATCTCGTATCGGCACCGACTACTTTCGCACCCTGCATTGCCGCCATCAGCTTATCAGCAAGCGTTCCTGTCTGACGAAGAAAACGCGCTTCCATAGAATCGAGTATATGCTGTCCGAGAAGAATATTTCCCTGAATTGAATATGTTGGTCCCGTGATGTGATTCTTGTAATTCGTGCAGTTCACGCCCGTGTATGCCGCAACCCTTCCTCCGCCGATTAAGTCAACAAAACCGTATTGACGTACATAAGGGTTTACGCCTCCGTCCTGCAGAACTACGGAATCCCTTATTTGCTGAGGTGAATATCCAAGAAGCATAAGTCTTTTTGCGTTGTTGTAATTTGTCTGAGTCCATTGTGCCTGAACGTGAGCAACTCCCCAGTTCGGACGTACATAGCTGAGTATGAGGCAGTTGGCGATGCAAGATGCACCGGCGCTTCCGACCTGTCCTGTGACGGGGTCAACGGCGCAGATGGAGAATGTGGAGTTTGCAACCTGAATGTTTGTTGCGAGAAAGATAAGAATTAAAAAGAGTACAGAAAGTTTTTTCATAAGTTCGTTCAATTATTTATTATTGATTGTAAAATAGTAAAAGATTGAAACATTAAGTACGTAAATTGCCATGATCATTTAGTCAAATGAGAGATCCACAACAAAACAAAAACTAAAAGAAGAGAAGATATACACCACTAAGACCACTTAGGGCACTAAGAAGGACATAATATATTGCTAAGAACAAGAGATTTATTACCACCAAATCACAAAAACACAAAGAAGAGATAGAGAATTTAACCACAGAGATTTTACCACAGAGGAAAACCGAGGAGAACGGAGGACGCATAGGAGAGAATTATTTGTTGCTAAGAGCATAGAAAAACTTTCACCACAGAGGAAAACGGAGGAGAGCAGAGAACACAGAGAAAAAGGAATATTTATTGTTAAGAGAAAAGAATTAATTATTGCAAAGAGAAGAGAATTTAACCGCAGAGAACCCAGAGGACGCGTAGGAGAGAATTATTTATTGCTAAGAACATAAAGAAACTTTTACCACAGAGGAAAACTGAGGAGAGCAGAGAGCACAGAGAAAAGAATTATTTGTTGCTAAGAACATAAAGAAACTTTTACCACAAAGGAAAACTGAGGAGAACAGAGGACGCATAGGAGAGAATTATTTATTGCTAAGAGCAAGAGAAATTTACTGCCCGCCGCGGCGGATCTTCGACTCCCAGAGGACGCAAAGATAAATATGAAGAGCTATAATTTATTATTAAGAGCAAGAGAATAATAAGACTAAGAACAAATATTTTAAAGCGATATGCATATAAAACTAATGAATTATTTCTGTGCCCTCTGTGACTTCTGTGTGCACTCCGTGAACCAATTAAATAAAATCTTAGTGAACTTAGTGCCTTAGTGGTGAAGAATAATATTCAATAATATACTTTTTCGAGGAAGAGACCTGATGGCGGTGCAGTATATTTTGCGAGCTCATCGGTGTAATTTTGCAAATATCTTTTGATGTCTTCCTCATTCATATTTCCCCGCCCGACTTCTACGAGCACACCTACCATCCGCCTGACCATTTTCCAGAGGAAGTGCGAAGACTTAATTCTGATATAAATTTTATCCGCATCTTCTGTAAGGCTCACATCCTCAACTTTTACCTTCGTTGATTTATCATCGTCAGATTTCTCGCAAAACGACTTGTAGTCATGCATACCTATAAATAGTTTACTTGCCTCTGACATTTTGCCAAAATTCAGCCTATCTTTCACCCACCAGACATACCTTTTTTCAAACGCTGTGCGCCTCTTGGAAATGACATAAACATACTGTCTCGCTTCTGCCGAATGACGCGCATGAAAACGGTTATGAGTTTTTTCAACTTCAAGAATGTTTATATCGGATGGCAGTATGTCGTTCAGCTTCATCTTGATTATTTCGGGTCCGAGCATCGTTTCGCATTCCAGATGTGCGACCTGCTCGCGTGCATGAACGCCTCTGTCAGTCCTGCCCGAGCCCTGCAAATCAATGAATCGGCTTTCGCCTTTAGATTTGCCGAATATGGTTTTAACGGCATCAATCAGTGTGCCCTGTACCGTCTTTGCGTTTTTTTGCTGCTGCCAGCCGGCGTAGTTTGTGCCGTTGTATTCGAGATAGATTTTAAACTTCATGTCTGTAATTTATTTGTAATAGACGCTAAGAGCAAGAGAATAAGAGCCGTGAATCGTAATTAGAAAAGAGCAAGAGATTTTTACCAATGAGTCTCACAGAGTTCACAGAGGAAAGATATAAATTATTGCTAAGAGCAAAAGAGTTTAACCGCAGAGTGTGCAGAGAACGCAGAGAAGAGAATTTATTTATTGCTAAGAGAATAAGAGCAGTGAATCGTAAATTGTGATTTGTAAATTGTGATTAGAAATTTAATAGAACACAGATATACGCAGATTAAGCGGATGAACACGGATAAAGAGATGGAAATGCTTATGTTTTGTGAATGCCGTAGGCATTGAATATCGGTAGGTCAAGAAATTACATATATATAGAATGCCGTCAGGTATTCCATATTGATTTAAACAACGATGAATAGACATGCAATACCTACAGCATTGTTTGCTTATGTGAACATGAGTTGATACAAATATATAATCGCTACGCGATTAATTATTGTACACGGATAAGAGCCGTGATCTGAAAGTATAGATGGGGAATGTTTGTTATAGATTTTTATTCGGAAATTACGGAAATTGATTCAAAAATATAATAATTATGGAACTGACATATTCTTCTTATCTGAAAATTGATGAGCTCATCAACCTTCAGAAAATGTACTCTGAAAACGAGGAACACGATGAGATGCTTTTTATCATCATTCATCAGGCTTATGAACTCTGGTTTAAGCAGATTATTCATGAACTTGATTATCTTAATAAGAAACTCGGAGAGAATGATATATTAACCGCAATAAAAACTCTTAAAAGGGTAAACACGATTTTAAAGGTGATTGTCCATCAGGTTGATATACTTGAAACAATGACGCCGCTGGAATTTCTTTCATTCAGGGACTATCTACAGTCGGCAAGCGGTTTTCAGTCATACCAGTTCAGGGAACTTGAGTTTATGCTTGGCAAGAAGAATATAAAAGTGCTCGAAAGATCTGAGAAGGGGAGTGTAGCTTTTACAAAAATCGGGAAGAGGTATAATGAAAATACGTTATGGGACGTTTTCATGAACTATTTAAGCAAGAATAATTTCAGAATTCCCGAAGAAATATTAGACAGGGACATAACATCAGAAATACTTCCGAACAGAGAAGTACAGGATTTACTTCTTGATATATACAAGAACTTTCCGATAATTGCACAGTTCTGCGAGCTGCTCGTTGATTTTGACGAAGGAATGCAGGAGTGGCGGTACAGGCACGTGAAGATGGTTGAAAGGACAATCGGTGCAAAGATTGGAACGGGCGGTTCAGAGGGAGTGAAATATCTGCAAAACACTTTGTTCAAGCCGTTGTTCGAAGACCTGTGGCTTATAAGATCGGAGTTTAAGAATGATTAGCATTGAAGATTTATCAAAAGAGGTAAATCCGCTTTCGAAGTACTACAAAGATTTTATGGTTACTGAGAGAATACTTCTTACGGGTCATTCACATCAGGCATTACCTGATTGTGCTAAAGATGGGATAATTCAATGCTGGGACGACGCGTCAGAGCTTGCCGATGATAAATGGGAAAGAGTTTTTGCTGCTGCGGATAAGTTCAGAATTCATATTGCCGAACTGCTTAATGATGATAAGGAAAACATAGTGCTTGCACAGAATACGCATGATTTAATTCTGCGATTTCTGTCTGCGCTTGATTTCAAAAACAGGAAAAAGATAATAACTACAGACGGTGAGTTTCACACAATCAGAAGACAGATTGACAGATTGAATCAAGGTTACCTCGAAGTCATTAAGGTGAAACGAAACCCCGTAGAAACTCTTTCGGAAAGACTAATCAATGAAATTGACGATACTGTTTTAGCTGTGATGGTTTCGAAAGTAATGTTTCAGGATGCTTCGATTGTATCCGGTTTGGCTGAAGTAGAAGAAACCTGCACGAAACACGGCGCAAAACTTCTTGTCGATATATACCATGTTTTGAACGCAATACCATTTTCTATTAAAGAGGAGAAGCTCGAAAATTCTTTTCTTGTCGGCGGGGGATATAAATATTTACAGCTCGGAGAAGGAAACTGCTTTATGAGAATACCGCCGAACGAAGTCTTTAAGCCTGTTATAACGGGTTGGTTTGCAGAGTTTGCAGCACTCTCGGCAAAGAAAAATCCGGGAGAAGTGCTGTACGGCGATAAACGCTGGGCTTTTGAGGGCTCGACTTATGACCCTGTTTCTCATTACCGTGCAGTAAAAGTATTTGAATTCTTTAAAGAGCAAAAGCTGACTCCGAAGTTATTAAGGGTAATTAACAATCACCAGAAAGAAGTAATAGAAAGCGAATTTAAAAGATATGATTTAGACCCTGCAAAAATAAAGGTTACTGATGTGAAAGACAGAGCAGGATTTATGACATTCCTTACGCCTTATGCGGGTACTATTTCAAAGAAGCTCAGAGAGCACAATATTCTGACAGACTACAGGGGCGATTATCTGAGGCTCGGACCTGCGCCGTATTTATCTGATAAGCAGTTGGTACAGGCAGTGGAATGTTTGAAGGATATAGTGAATATTATTAAGACTTAAAGAGTTTTTTACCGCAAGGGTCGCAGAGAAGAACAGAGCTACATACAAAAGAAATGATTTTACCACAGAGATGCACAGAGATTATCACGGAGCTCACAGAGAAGAAAAAGATATTTTAGAATATTTTACCACTGAGAAAAAAGAGAACACAGAGAAGAAAATGAATTACAAACACAATAAAGAGAAATTAATGCTAAAGAA
>JBHELA010000373.1:0-3015 GCA_041859005.1 Ignavibacteria bacterium | reverse complement strand
TTTGACAATAGTATTGTCATAGCTGAATTTGTCCAGCGTTGTGTTTGTAGATGTAAGGTCAGACATAATTAATAATTTGTGAGTACAATTATATTTTTATGAGGTAATTTAAAGTATTTTTCTAAAATATGAAATTCTATTTTTACGTCCCAAATAAGTTTTTATTGGTAGGTATAATAACAGCATTCCTTAATAAGGAGATAACAATTTGTAATATTCTCGGTAAAGGGAGACAATGGCAACGAAAAATTACATAAATTAAATACCCCGTTGTATAAACCGGTTAAGAAGTTAATATTAATTAGGTTAAACTTATTTTTTAACTTCTACTACCTCGTATGCATCATCTCCGTTCAGTGATACGGGTTGATAAAACGTATTATTATATTTTAGCAACTTTGCTCCGTTAATTTCAACCTCTTCAGCACCTTCTGGTAGTAATTTAACAACAGCACCGACCGGTGCTGAGACAACAACATAACTTCCGTTTGATAGTATATAAAACGTTCCGCCGTAATAATAATAGGTTGAAGAAGTAACAATTACAGTAGTATAATCCGCAGGTATATCCGTGATTGATGCGCCAATAGGAGCCGGAACGACTATATAACCGCTGCCAGAAGATAAATAATACACACCTTGATTGTAATAATAATTCTGATTAGATATTGATATCAATACAGCAGTCGTGTACATGGTTGCTACGAAAAAGCCTACCGGATGCCAGTAAGCCCCATAGTAATAAGGCGTATAACGATGGTAAGCATATCCATAGCTGCCATGATAATTGTAACCATGATAAACATTACCAGTGTTAATAATAACGTTGCTGTTATTAATATTATCATTTATATCGTTTCTGTCTTTATCGTTTCTGTCTTTATCGTTTATATCGTTTCTGTCTTTGTCATTTCTGTCGTTTCTGTCTCTGTCGTTAACAGTATTTCTGTCCTTGTTCTTATCCAGGGTTTTATTATCGCTGATTGTGCTGTTGCGAGTATCAACACTTTTAAAATCCCTGTTCGTCTTTGTACCGGAATTGATATCCCTTCCCGAGATGGATGTTTTTCCTGTATTCGTGTTCCTATTTGTGTTTCGCGTTGTTGATGACTTGGTTCGGCTTCCCGAATTCCTAACGCGTTGGGCAAAAATTTCTTCCACATCTAAAGTAACGCCCAGCAAAACAAATGAAAATAATATTACTAAAATTCTTCTATTCATGATCATATTTTTTATTATTATTTTTATTTAACCGTTTTTATAACTGTTTTAACCGCATCAGGAGGTACTTTAAAATCAAACATTGAATCCTGCAAAACCGGATTAAGACTCCAGTTTCTGAATACTGCTGAATACTGAGGGATTCCCGGTTTGCTGGTATAAACAATCGCGAGTTTTGCCGGAAGATAATTTATATCGTTCGTAATCCATACCTGATAAGTCAGCTCATCGTTTGTTCCAGCAATATGAAAGCATTCTTTGCCCTCAATTTCGGTAAGTCCCAGATACGAGATATTGTCAGAATTTTCAAGCATTTCATCAACTAAATCCGGGTAGAAAATATCAGCAGCAGGAAACTCAACCCCGTATTTTTCGCTAATGGTATCTATTGTTTCTATGATGGTAGGCATCGCCGGCACCTCTGCATATATATTCGAGTTTACAGAATAGTATGTAAAAGTTTTTCCGTCACAATAATACTCTCTCTGCCCAGAATCTCCTTTCTTACGCACAAAAATTTTATCAGGAGCATTCATAAAAACTTCAGCAATATCAGAATGCTTCACAAGTCCAAGCCTTGTACTGTATATATCATATTCTACTTTTAGCTCAAAACTGCACGACTCCAGTCCGGTAACGAAATCGTTCATGTTATCAAGTATTGCAATTGCGGCAGAATCAATCTGTGAAAATAGCATTCCTGAATTCAAGGTATATATTGAAAAAGTAATGATGGCTATTTTTTTCAGTTTATCGGACATCGGGGTATTAATTAATTTTTAAAAATAAACTACCTGATTACAATTTAACATATAATAATATCTATTTCAATGGTACTTTTATATTACATACACAGGCTTTCATATGGGGTTATATATATGAAGAATGAATGCCGACTTGGAAAATGTTCTTTTTATTATTACATTTTCTTTTGATTATCATATATTTTTAATACGGTTTTGAATATATTCAATAAATTTTAACGATGAAACATGTGATAGTTGCTTTTTGTTGCTTGTATCTGATCGTTTCGTTTTCCTGCGGTTCCCCTGCCTCTGAAAATAAAACGGATAAACTAATATCGGTACAATGGTATTTGATATCTCTAAACGGTAAGACAATCGATAAAAAATCTCCTGATTTCGAAATCCCATACGTTAACTTTTCAGAAGAGAAGAGGTTTAAAGGTTTTACGGGATGCAACAATTTTACAGGCAATTATAAGTACGAAAACGGTAAGCTTGCCCTTGACCCAGGTGCAATCACGAAAATGCATTGTGGTGATAATATTGAAATAGAATTTCTTGATGCAATAAAAAAGGTATCGGCTTTTGAAACCAAAGATAACAATCTTTTACTGCTTAACGGTAGTCAGGAGATTATGAAATTTACCCTTAAAAAATAATTTATTTAATCAAATAATAGTCTATGGCAAAAATTTACAGAATGTTTTTGTTGGTTTGTGTCTTTCTTCTTGCAGGCTCGATTCTGCATGCACAGGGAAAATACGTTCCGTTTAACCTTTCCCTTGTATATCCAGTCAGCATTAACGGGTCACTCAAAGATAATGTTGGTTTCAATCTGGGTATCATAGGTTCGCGATTTAATAAGCTTAACGGCGGCTCATTAAACGGAATTTATTCCATTCTGGAGGGCGGTCTTGACGGTTTGCAGGTAAACGGTCTTTATGCTGAAACAAGAGGAATGTTAAGGGGGATGCAGATTACAGGCGGAGCGAACGTCTTAACCACCGGGGGCAGGGGATTTTTGCTTGGGGGTTTAGCAAATCTTTCG
>JBHELA010000119.1:0-9200 GCA_041859005.1 Ignavibacteria bacterium | reverse complement strand
TCTCTTCCTATGCCCTCTATATTCCTTGCAAAAATATTATCAAATCCTATATCATTACCACCAGCAGTAAGATTCGATGAATCAGTTGACAAAGCAATCGCAGGTATCGCTTTTCTCTTTATGTCATGCGAAAGTCTTATCATAAACTCAGTTGCAAGATGCTGTGAATCAGCCGCACTGCCTCCATTGCCGCATAGCATCATTTTATTGCCGCTCTTTATCGTGTCCACAATCATTTCAGAAGCTTTCATTATATCATCGAAACAGCTCTCCAAAACTCTAAGTTTTATCTCAGAGCTTTCTTTTAGTGAATCCGTTATAAACTTTTTTCTATCAAACATATTAATTGATTAAATTTTCTACAATCTTTTTAGTTGTTCCTAATGTATCGCTGAACACTAGCTTGCATGAATCGCTTACCTTTTGGTAATAATCCTTGTCAGTTAATAGCTTTCTCATATCCCTGTAAAATCTGTCCCTTGTATTCACGAGTATTCCGCAGCCTTTCTCAACGAGTATTTCCTCTTCATCTGAATTCTTTACATCATTCGCAAAGAAGACAGGTATGTTGAAAATAGCAGGTTCGAGTACGTTATGCAGTCCTGTCCTGAATCCGCCGCCAACATAAGCAATATAAGCTGCCGAATAAAGACTCATAAGCTTTCCTATGCTGTCAACTATAACAAGATTTTCACCGGAATAATTTTCAATTCGTGATAATCTTATTGATTTCAGTTTTTCGTAATTACTTTTAAGATTGTTCTCAATCGCGAGTATCTTTGTTTCCTTCGGTTCATGCGGTACAAGTACAGTCAGCAAACTCTCCCCGTATTCTGGAAGTTTGTTTATTACAGGCAGAATGATTTCTTCGTCATCTTTCCATGAACTTCCTATAACAAATACCTTTTTGTTCTTTATTATCTCAGGGTTAATAACATTCTCAATCTTTATGCTCTTCGAGGCTTCATATACTCTTTCAAACTTCGAATCCCCTGCCTTTATTACTTTTGTATCGTACCCCTTCATCATCTTCACGTAATTTTGATAATCAGATTCGTCTATCACAAACATTTTGTCAACCATACCGTACATTGTCTTCTTTATGGATTTTACAAAATTAAGCTTCCAGAACTTGTCTTTCTCGTCATACCTTGCATTTGCAATCACAACCTTAATGTTCTTTTTCTTTGCATAATAAAGGAAATTAAACCAGAGGTCATATCGCATCAGTATTATCATTTCGGGATTAATAGCATTAATAAACTTCTTATCGTTTGCGTATGAATCAAAAGGGATGTAAGTCTTCTTTACGTGCGGTAATAAGTTCTTTGAGTTCTTGTAACCCGATGGTGAGAAGAATGTTGCTATTATTTCGTAGCCTTTTTTCTGAAGCTCTTCAATGATTGGTATTGCCTGCTGGAACTCACCGAGCGAGGATGAGTGAAATATAATTTTCTTTGTTGAGGGGTCTAACTTCCAGTTTTCTATATCGCTGAAAATATTTTTTCTGCCTTTGAAACCTTCCCTTATCTTTGAGTTGAACACTGATAAAAACCTGAATCCTGTCCATATCAAAGGCAGAAATATAATGTTGTAAACTAAAAACCAGAATGCGGTCATATCCTCGGAAGTAATTAAACTTCCATTATCTCTTTTTCCTTCTTCTGAACTAACGCGTCGATTTCTTTAATGTAATTATCCGTAAGTTTCTGCACTTCCGATTCGCCGTGCTTACGGTCATCCTCAGATATGTGTTCCTCTTTTTCTGTTTTCTTGAGCTTCTCTATTTCGTCTCTTCTGATGTTTCTTATAGATACCTTTGCTTCTTCTGCAAGCTTCTTTACATGTTTCACAAGTTCTTTTCTTCTTTCTTCGTTTAACGGTGGTATCGGTATTCTGATAAGTGTTCCGTCGCTCGAGGGATTTAATCCAAGATTTGCATTGAGTATCGCCTTTTCAATTATCGGGATTACAGTCTTGTCCCAGGGCTGAATGTTGATTGTATGAAAATCAGGCGTGCTCAGGTTTCCGACCTGATTTAATGGTGTCGGAGTTCCGTAATAATCAACTTTAACACCTTCAAGCAGCCCGACCGAAGCCTTGCCTGTTCTTACCTTAACAAATTCAGATGTTAAATGCTCTACGGCTTTTGACATCCTGTCTTTTGTAACTTTTAAAATATCTTTTATCATAACTAAATGTATTAAATTATGAAATCAATGTTCCGAGATTCTTTCCGGATAGTAATGCTTTAAGGTTTCCTTTCTTGTTCATGTTGAAAACAAGTATCGGTAGCTTGTTCTCACTGCACAGTGTAATCGCGGTGAGGTCCATGACTCTTAAGTCTTTTTCCAGAACTTCATTGTATTTTAATTTCCTGAACATTTTTGCTTTCTTGTTCTTTTCGGGGTCGGAATCGTAAACTCCGTCAACTCTCGTTCCTTTTATTATCACATCAGCTTTCATCTCAATCGCTCTCAGCGCGGCTGCTGTATCAGTAGTAAAATACGGCTCACCCGTACCTGCAGCAAATATTACGACTCTGTTCTTTTCTATGTGTCTTATCGCACGCCTTATTATTAAAGGCTCTGCAATCTCATCCATTTTTATCGCTGACTGTACACGTGTATATATGCCCCTTTTCTCGAGTGCATTCTGCAGTGCAAGCGAATTTATAAGAGTTGCAAGCATGCCCATCATGTCTCCCGTTACTCTGTCAACTCCCTGCTGTGAAGCGGAAAGTCCCCGGTATATATTACCACCGCCGATTACAATTCCCAAACCTATCTTCATTTTTGAGACAGCATGTACTTCATCTGCTATGTGGTCAACTACTTTTGAATCTATACCAAAACTCTTGGAGCCCATTAAGGACTCACCGGAAAGTTTCAGTAAAATTCTTTTATACTTCCCCGGCATAATAATTATATTTAAAGGTTTATCCTAACTGGAATCTTGCCATTTCGGTAACGTCAAGCGGCTCGCCCGTTGCCTTTGTGAAATCCTTCAAAAGATCGCCAACAGCCTTGCTCGAATCCTGTATGAATTCTTGCTCAAGCAGACAGTTTTCCTGGAAAAATTTCTCCAGCCTGTTCATCGTAATCTTTTCGATTATGTTTTCGGGTTTCTTTTCGTTCCTCGCCTGCTGCTGGTATATCTCAAGTTCCTTCTCAATGATATCTGCTGAGACTTCGTCTCTTCTTACATTAATTGGAGTCATAGCAACAATCTGCATTGCCATCTTATGTCCGATATCGTTAGCTTCCTCAGAATATTTTCCTTTCATACCTATAATCGCACCTACCTTGCTGCCGAAGTGAATATAAGTAGAAACAAATCCGCCTTCAACAGAGATAAACCTCACCCTTCTAAGCTCAATCTTCTCGCCGACGCTTCCCATCATGCTGTCAATCGTTTCCTGTACCGTTAAACCGTTCTCGCCTTTTACCGAAAGCAGATGTGCGGCATCATTGCTGCTGCTCGCTAATGCTGTGTTGGCAATTCCCTGTGCAAAATTCTGGAATCCGTCGCCCTTCGAAACAAAGTCTGTCTCGCAGTTTACTTCAATGATAACGCCTTTTGACTTATCTTCGCTTATCTGCGATTTTACGGCACCTTCTTTTGCTATCTTGTCGGCTCTCTTTGTTGCCATTGCAGCACCTTTTTTCCTGAGGTACTCAATCGCCTTTGGAATATCACCATTTGTTTCTTCAAGAGCTTTCTTGCAGTCTGACATTCCTGCTCCTGATTTCTCTCTTAAATCCTTTATTAATTCAATTGTTACTGCCATATTATTTTAATCCTTCTTTTATCTTTTACAATTTTGCTTTTTCCTGTTTCTCTTTCATCTCTTCTGACTCGTCTTCTTTTCTTGTCTTTGCAACCTGTACGCCTTCGATTACCGCTTCTGCAAATGCTCTCGTGATTATCTCTATCGATTTTACTGCATCATCATTCGCAGGTATCGGATAGTCTATTAAATCAGGATCGCAGTTTGTATCTACTATCGCATAGATAGGAATGTTAAGCTTCCTTGCTTCATCGATAGCAATATGCTCTTTCTTAATATCAACGAGGAATAATGCTCCGGGTAGTTTCGTCATACCGGAAATTCCGTTAAGTACTTTCTCAAGCTTTTCCTTATCGCGCATCATAATTAATCTTTCCTTCTTCACAAACTTATCCAGCGTTCCGTCGTTCTCCATTTTCTGAAGTGTTGTCAGCTTCTTGATGCTCTTTCTTACTGTGTTAAAGTTTGTCAGCATTCCGCCGAGCCATCTTTCTGAAACGTAGAATGATTCGCATCTTTCTGCCTGTTCTTTAATTATAGCCTTGGCTTGTTTCTTCGTTCCCACAAAAAGTATTCTTTTTCCTTCTGCTGAAATCTTTGAAATCGCGTTGCAGGCATCATCAATAAGGTTTACGGTCTTCTTCAAATCAATAATATGAATACCGTTTCTTTCCATGAAGATGTATTTTCTCATCTTTGGATTCCATCTTCTGGTTAGGTGACCGAAATGTGAACCTGCTAATAACAAATCTTCGATTTGTACTCTTGACATGTGTATTTTCTCCTATTAATAAAGCCAGGACATTTTGTGATAAGCTTCCGCTTATGTAAGAAATGTTTCATCCAGCAGGATGAATAATTTGGCTTTTGTTAATCTTCTATCCTCATCATTTTTCTTGACACATTCCTTTTATTAAAAGGAACACGGGTGTTTCGAAATCAGAGAATATGTATTTTTAATTGGTTAATAAAAAAATTTAAAATCTTATCTCTTCGAGAACTGGAATCTCTTTCTTGCTTTTGGTCTTCCGTATTTCTTTCTTTCAACCATTCTCGGGTCTCTTGTCATAAATCCGCCTTTTCTTAAAGGTGGTTTCAATTCTTCGTTAATCTCAACTAATGAACGTGCAATACCGAGTTTTATCGCATCTATCTGACCCCTGAAACCGCCGCCGTTTACGTTCACCCTGACATCGTATGTGCCCTCGGTTCCCGTTACTGCAAAAGGCTGCATAATATCCTTTAAGTGTCCTTCACTCTTAAGGAAAACTATTGCGTCCTTGCCGTTTATCGTGACTTTTCCTGTTCCCGTTGCCAGGTGCACTCTTGCAACTGCAGTTTTTCTTCTTCCTACTTTTATTGGTGTACTTGTAGTCATCAAATAATTAAATTTTCAAATTCTGGATTAAATGTTTAAAGCAACTGGTTTCTGAGCTGAATGAGGATGCTCGCTGCCTTTGTAAACTTTCAGCTTGTGAAAAAGTGCATCACCAAGCTTTGTCTTCGGAAGCATTCTTTTCACTGCTAACTCAATTACCTTTTCGGGAGTCTTGTCAAGCATCTCTTTGTAAGATTTGATTTTCTGACCGCCGGGATATCTTGAGTGAGTCTTGTAATCCTTTAATTCCGCTCTCTTACCGGTAACTTTTACCTTATCGGCATTGATAACAACAACCCAGTCGCCTAAATCAGCATTGGGTGTGTAATGAGGATTGTACTTTCCTCTTATTCTTTTTGCAACTTCACTTGCAAGACGACCGAGGACTTTACCATCGGCATCAACAACATACCAATTATTGGGATTTTCGCCCCTTGTGGCATATTTCGTAATTCTAATAGATTTTCTTATCGTTTCTTTCATCGGTTATTCTATAAAACATGTAAATTAACATTATTTAATTTTAAAGTCAATGTAAACAGTTATAATAGTTGTCAGTGAATATAACTATTAACCAGCAACTATAAACTATCAACTATTAACGATCAACTATCAACTAAACGAGAACTTTCTTTACCTGTTCAACTGCCCAGTCGATTTCTTCCTTCTTTATAACGAGCGGAGGCGCAAACCTTATGACATTATCATGTGTTTCCTTGCAGAGCACGCCAAGATTCTTTAAACCCTCGCAGTATTTTCTTGCACCGCCGGCTTCAGGTTTTAGCTCTACACCTATAAATAGTCCCTTTCCGCGTATTTCTTTCACGTGACCTGAGTTCAATGCTTTCAGCTTATCCCTGAAATAATCACCCAGTTCATACGATTTTTCTATCAGTCCTTCTTCAACTAAAACTTTCAGACTTTCCCTTGCAACCGCACAGCCAAGCGGATTTCCTCCAAACGTTGAACCATGGTCGCCCGGCTTGAACACACCGAGGATTTCCTTAGAAGAAAGAACTGCTGAAACAGGATAACATCCTCCTGAAAGTGCCTTACCGATAGTTACCATATCAGGTTTAATGTCTTCATACTCATAAGCAAAAAGTTTCCCGCTTCTGCCGAGTCCTGATTGAATTTCATCGGCAATAAAAAGAATATTATTCTTCTTGCAAAGGTCAAAGGTCTTCTTTAAATAACCTGCAGGCGGTACTATAACTCCACCTTCACCCTGAATCGGCTCAACAAGAAATGCGACAGTATTCGGTGTAATTGCCTTTTCAAAATCTTCTGCATTTCCGTATTCAACTATCTTGTAACCGGGAGTTAATGGACCAAATCCATACCTGTACTGCTCTTCAGTCGAAAAACTAATAATTGAAATTGTTCTTCCCGAAAAGTTATTCGTGCATGCAATTATCTCTGCCTGATTTTCAGGAACACCCTTTACTGTATATCCCCATTTTCTCACTGCTTTCAAAGCTGTCTCAACAGCCTCAGCACCTGAGTTCATTGGAAGAATCATTTCATAACCCGTCATTTCGGAAAGCTCTTTGCAAAGCATCGGAAGCTGATTATTCCTGAAAGCACGCGAAGTAAGAGTGATTTTATCCGCTTGCTCTTTCAGCGCCTTAACAATTCTCGGATGACAATGCCCCTGATTCACAGCAGAATAAGCTGCAAGACAATCGAGATATTTATTTCCGTCAACATCCCAAACCCAGACACCTTCGCCCTTTTCAATAACAACATCAAGTGGATGATAATTATGAGCTCCGTACTTCTCTTCAATTTCAATATATTGTTTTGTGTTCATAAGAATAAAAGTTTATTATTTATAAAAATACTTATTTTTTCAAAGGATTTTTCCTGAATAGATTATAAATATACAAAATAAAGACCACATTTTCGAGGGATATCGGACTCCTGTTTTTAGAAGTTAGGAGTTAGGAGATAACTGCATGTTCTTTTTTCTGCCATAGGTTTACTTTTTGGCAGAAGATTTATTCAAGGATCTCCGTTCTTATTGTAACTCAACCTTCCAGGTTGAGAAAGAGCAACATGTCTACTAGTAGTAGCCAGTTAGGATGCATGCCTTACTAAAAAAACTAAATTATGAAACTTCACATAAATTAAAAAGGGGGTCATAACTGACCGCCTTTTTATAATAATATTATGACAATTTTATTTTATGAGTGTCATTTTCTTAATATCAGTAAATCCGTTAGCCTGTATTTTATAGAAGTAAACACCGCTTGTCAACTGCGAGCCGTTGAAGTCAACCGTGTAATTCCCTGCCGACTTGACTTCATTCACGAGAGTACTCACTTCCCTGCCGAGCATATCGTAAACTTTCAATGTAACAAGTCCCTGCTTCGGTAAAGCAAAGTTTATTTTTGTTACGGGGTTAAACGGATTCGGAAAATTCTGGCTTAGCGAATACGCGTTCGGTATTTCGCTTCCGGTCTGTGTTATTCCAACTATGCCGTTCATGGCTGTAAAGAACAATGGAGCATAAGTTGCAGAGCCTATTTCACCAACGGCAACACCGACATTAAATTCCCTGAGAGATACTCCGTAAAGATGCCTTCCTTGCGCGTTAAGCTGGTCCATAAAAAAGAAGCCCGAGTTATTTGAAGTCATTATTTTTCCGTTATCGCCGCAAACCGTTACTTTCGGACCGAATGCATCGATTGAGCGTAAATGCTCGCTGGTTAAATACTGAACATTTGCAGTCCAAGTCTTGCCCCAGTTTGTCGAGCGAAGAATTGTTCCGTTGTTCCCGCAAATCATTGCTTCTGTAGCATTGAGAAACACTACATCGTTAAGGTAATCATAACGGTTTGTATTTCTTGCTATCCAGTTTACACCGCCGTTAGTTGTATTCCAGACTTTTCCGTCTGTACCTGCAATAATGCCCCTTCCATCCATAAAGGAAGTAGGCGAATATGCGATTGAGTGCATTGTAAACGGAATATCAAATCTTTGTGTGAATGTAGCGCCATTATTATATGTTTCAAAGAATGTTCCTGCATAACCCACGAAGGAAACGTATCCGAGCTGACCAAACCTCGTAGAAATTCCGCGGATTGTATGGTCGGGTGAACTGAACGGTCTGACGACTTGCCACGTGTTTCCGAAATCGACTGACTTTATTATAACACCGCCCATACCGGCTGCCCATATAACACCGAACTGATTCGGATCGAACTGAACATCGTTCATCCAGATGTTTATGTTTTGATAAACCAGCGTCCATTCCTCACCTGCATCTGTTGTTCTGATAACTGTACCGCCCTGACCTACTGCGATACCTACGTGGGTGTAAGGATGAGATGCGAAATCAACACCGAATAATGAATACGGAACACCTGTCTGATAGAGTGTCCATTGAGCTGAAGTGACTGATGCGAAGCCCATAAACGCAAGTAATGCGAGTAGTAAGATTTTTGTTTTCATTGCTTTTTCCCCTTTTGAATTAAATAAATATAAATTTCTATATTCTTTAATTCCCCCTGTACCTGTTAGACTCTTTTGCGGTTCGTATAAGTTTCCCGAACAACAAAAAGTTCTTCACCAGGTGAATGAAAATACTGATTGCATTCATTAATGTCAATAATGAATTAATAAAAATTTACCTCAATAATTTTATCACATTTTTAACATGATTTACTCCACTGAAAGCAATTCTTTATAGTTAACTCAAACTTCCAGAATGAGGAAGAGCAGCATGCATGATATCCCGACGAGCCAGGATCGTAAACATGCCTTACCCTAAAAACAAATCTCTTAAGATAACTCAAGCTTCCAGCTTGAGGATAGTGCAGCAAGCAAGAAGCTTGCCTTACCCTAAAAACAATTCTCTTAGAGTAACTCAAGCTTCCTCCGCGAATGTTCCTGTCGGGGATCTCCGTCCTTATATAATTGCCGTTGGCTTTAGTACATGATTGAAGGGGTTTGTTCACCTTCAGATTTCCCCTTATTTTTTGTTATACTTTTTCTGACAAATTTGTCAAAAAGCCCCCGTTTCTGATT
>JBHELA010000384.1:0-8010 GCA_041859005.1 Ignavibacteria bacterium | reverse complement strand
TAACGGAAGTATAAGAATCAAGATTTTTGAAACACCTGCTATAAGTATAGGATACTTAATTCCGAATCTCCAGGAGATAGTGCCGTATTTACCGTATGTATATTTGAAATGAGTAACTTTCAATCCTGCTCTTTCGAGTTTAGCGGTTATATCTTCCTTTGAATATCCGTTACGTGCATGTTCTTCTATAAAGCTCTCATCATGTTCATCGTGAGCATCGCTGCCACCGAGGTCCGAGGGAGTGTTTATTAAAAGCCTTCCGCCGGATTTAAGCGCTTTGGAAAAGTTTTTAAGTACAAGTTCATCTTCGACAATATGTTCCATAACATCGACATTCAGTATGAAGTCATATTCATTCTGGTGGGTTATCGCAGTCAAATCGGCTACTTCAAACTTCACGTTTTTAAAGCCCCGCTTGCTGAAGAAATAATTACAATCTTCAACCTGTTCATCTTTTACGTCAACGCCCAGTATTTTAGAACCCCTCAAATATTTTGCCATGAAGTATGAATACTGGCCAAAGCCCATACCTGCATCGAAAATGCTAATTGAATCACTTGAATTATATAACTGCTTTATTGTCTTTCTAACATGCCACGAACGCAGGAACATAAGGTCAAGAAGCCTATAAAAGATTCTTCTGAGAAAAACATTTCTTGAAACAATATTCCCAAAAACTTTTTTAACCGGATCGTATTTCAATATTTACTAATATTAATTTTCTAAAATGTTAACTACTTCATTAAAAACCATATCTGTTGTAACTAATTCCATACAGTTAGGTTTAAAATCACACTTATTTTTGTAACACACAAGACAATCCATATCCGGATAAACTTTTCTGACAAGTCCATAGTCTTCTATTTCAGCATTCGAAGTGGGACCGAAAATACAGACTGTCGGCACCTTAAGAGCCGTAGCAACATGAAGAGCAAGCGTGTCACCTGTTATAAGAACATCGCACAGATCTATGTACGATGCAAATTCACGAAGAGTATTATTACTTCCTGTGTCGAAAATATTTTTGCATTCTTTTGCCAAATAATTATTTATTTCTTTTTCATTATTGCTGCCAAAGAGAAGGAAGGCGCAGTTATATTTTTTATTAAGTGTCTTTAGCAGTTCAGAATATCCCTCAAGTCTCCATTTCTTAAACTCCCAGCGGTTACTTGCACCTGCGTTTATGCCAATGATTTTCTTAAACTTCGACAAAGAGTTTTTGTCGTAAAATTCTTTTGCGAGAAGAGATTCTTCTTCGGTGAGATTAAATATTATATGTCCTTTATTATACGGAAGAGAACATATTTCATGGATTATTTGCTGATATGTTTTGGTGTTTTTAGATTTCAGATTATCAAAAGCACCCATTTCAAACCATTCCTCTGCTTCCTTATTAAAAGGGAATACGTTACCTTTAAGGTCAATACCGAATCCGAATTTTGTTTTTGCCTTTGCAAATGATGCGAGAGAGGAAGAAACAGGTGATGGATCAAGATTTATTAAAATGTCATATTCAACAATTGAAAGAACGGAAGTAACATAGGTGCTTTCGTACACTAAGACTTCATCAACGAATGTATTGTTCTTAAAAATATCAACTGCGTTAGTTTTCGTTATCCATGACACATAAGAATCCGGACGAGCTTCTTTTAGCGCATGCAGAATTGAGGTTGTTCTAAGTACGTCACCTATAGCATCGAGTTTGATAACAAGTATCATTTTCCCTTTGGGTGAATAATACTTGCAATCACTGCAAACCACTCCTTCTTCTTTGTGAAATTTGCAAGGCTTATCACCCGAAAAATACCTGCAATCATATTTTAAAATCATTTCGTATCCTCCATTATTTTCGCAATAAGTTCGGGGAATTTATTAAATAAGTTTTCCTGTAGTTTACTTTCTATATTACTTTCAAAATCTATATTCCGTCTTTCACTAAAAAACCTTTTTACAGAATTGACAATTGCAGATGGATTGTTTGGTTCGATTATATATCCAGTCTTGCTTTCTATTACATCTTCAGCAAGTCCCCCAACATTAGTGACCATAACAGGCTTGCCGAACCCATAAGCAATATTTAATACACCGCTTTGAGTACCCGATAAATAAGGAAGAACAACAATGTCTGCAATGGAATAATACTTGCCCACATCTTCATTGGGAACAAATTTCTGAATAACTTTTACATAATCTTTTATTCCAAGTGAATCAATCTGAAGATAATATTTGTCCGCTGATTCATAGAATTCACCAACAATGAGTAGTTTTGCTTTGGGATTAGATTCGATAATACCGGGAAAAGCATCCAATAAAACATTCAACCCTTTGTATTTCCTGACATAACCAAAGAACAGTATTACATCATCGTCATTTGAAAAACCCAAAACCTCTTTTTGCTTTTTAACATCTATATTTTTATCAAGATTGTAACAACCATATATTGGAAGAGCAGATTTGTAAATCTTTTTGTGAGTAAAATTATTGAGCGTATTTTCGACTACGTTAGAAAGAGCAACGAATGCATCGGCATTTTTAAGACCAATATTTGTTAAGAGCCTGTCAACAAATCTTGCTTCATGAGAAATAACGTTCTCAGTAATAAAAACTATTTTATTTCGATATTGTTTTTTTATCAGTGATGAGATGACACGGTGCGAAGGTCCAAAGAAAGGATTCCACCAATCAAAAATAACAATATCCGCATTTTGAGCTTTTATGAACTTAGCTGTTTTAAACCAGGAAAAGGGATTTACGGAATTGATTAATCGTGTGCTTTCAACTTCTTTTATAACATGCCCGCTGGTATCATTCTGTGTTGTTCCCGGAAATAAAATTGAGGGATACAATAGTTTGTAATTAACTATTGTTACATCGAATTTATCTTTTAGCAAATCATACAGGAACGAAACATAGAGTGAATTTCCACCTCTGTAAGGATAAGCAGGACCAACTATGACGATTTTCTTCTTTTCTTTCAACTTTTAAAAATAATGTCACAATATAAATCTTATGAAATTCAATTGTAATTCAAATTTCATAAGACAAATGCTTATCTCTTTAGACGACAGTAATAATTAAAATAAACTGGTATTATTTAACCAGAAGCATTTTAACGGTCTTTCTGATATTATTAACCGTATAACTGAAATAATATACTCCGCTGGAATAATTGCTCATATTCAGAGTGTATTCATAAAATCCGGGACTAACCATATTTTTATTTTCGTTTATTATAGATTTACCGTTTACATCATAGATTGATACATTGAGGTTTCCCTTTTCTTTAATTCCGAATTTTACTTTAGTTGACGGATTAAAAGGATTCGGATAATTCTGTTCGAGAGTATATTCTTTGGGAATTTCAGAACTTATATTAATAATTGCATCGGGATGAACGTAAAAACTCCATATTGCAGACCACTGACTTTCATTTGTTCCCGCAATTGACTTCACTCTCCAGTAATAATTATTGCCGCCGGTTAATTTTCCTGCAGGAACGTTATACTGATTTGATGTTATATAAGCGTAATCCGTGAGTGTATTAAAACTGTTGTTAGGAGAAATCTGGATAAAGTAACTTAATGCTCCGGGAACAGACGTAAAAGTCAGACTCGGCTGTATAGTAAGGATAGTTGAATTATTCAAAGGATAGACTAACTGAGGTGCGCTTAGAGCGACACCGCCATTAGTTGTTTTCAGAATAATTCCGTTATACCCAAATAACCAACCTGTGCTTGGATTAATAAAATTTACATCACAAAACTTGTTATTACCTGTTAACCCATCCACAATATTCCAGGAATCACCGAAATCTGTTGACTTCAACAAAGTATTGTCCCATCCCGTGATCCATCCCGTTCCTGATTCAAAAAATTGAACGGAAAAAAGATATGAAGAAATTCCCGGAACAATTTTTCGAACCCAGTCAAGACCACCGTTAGTTGTTTTAACTATCACACCGTATGAACCAACTGCAATTCCTGTATTAGCGTCAAAGAAATAAACATCGCGAAACCATGTAGAATCACTCACATATTGCTGAACCCAGTTTTCGCCGCCGTTTGATGTCTTAAAAATTTCATTATGGCTTCCGACGATATATCCGGTATTATCATCTGGAAATGCCATTTGGTATAGCTCACTTATGGTTGAGCCTAAATTTTTCTGAACCCAGTTCAAACCTCCGTTTGTAGTTTTCGCAAAATATTTCATATCACCACAAATAAAACCGGTATCGGAATTTATAAATACAACATCCCATAAACCTCGACTGGAATTATATGCAGTACTCCATGTTGTTCCTCCATCACTGGTTTTGAGAAGAGTGCCGGTAGAGCTCAAATAATCTCCATACGATCCTGCAATCCAGCCTATTTCAGTATTTAGAAACTGTATGCCACCGTAAGTATAAAAAGCAGGAACGATTACATTAATCCAATTACTACCTCCATTTGTAGATTTCATCACAATATTCTGCCCGACTATCCAGCCGGAATCCTGATTGAAGAAGAAAGATTCTCCGAGTATTTTATTTGTACCACTGTACTGTGATGTCCAATATTGAGAATATAATGAAGGGCAGATAAAGAATGTAATTATTAAAAAAGTAAGTAATTTACTTTTCATGATTTTTAATAATTTAATTAAAATAAAACTAATTATTATCTTTTCAACATACAAGATATTATTTTGTAAATGCACCTCTCCGACATTGAGTCATAAATAATTCAGCTAGTAACAGGTATAACGATATTCATTATCTCACTATAAATCAAAACTGTTAGAAATTAAGTTGATTTTAAAACGTTACTTAACTCTAATTCTCATTTCCAAATTTCATGGCCATATTTACATCGTGAGGGCTTCCTATAAATAAAGGAGTTCGCTGATGAAGACCGAGTGGTTCAATTTCAAGGATTCTATTTTTCCCATCCGTAGCAATACCTCCGGCTTGTTCAACTATAAATGCAAGAGGATTGGCTTCATACATTAAACGAAGTTTACCACTTTTGTTCTTATCGTCAGCGGGATAAATAAATATGCCGCCGTACAAAAGATTTCTGTGAAAGTCTGCAACAAGCGAACCTACGTATCTTGATGAATAAGGTCTTCCGGTATCTTTATCAGGTTGCTTTAGGTAATCAATATACTTCTGTATTCCTTTTGACCATTTTGTGTAATTGCCTTCGTTAACAGAATATGTTTTTGATTTCTGAGGAATTTTCATGTTGTTGTACGAAAGAAGAAACTCACCTACTGTTGGGTCAAGCGTAAACCCATGAACTCCGCTCCCTGCGGTATAAACCATGATAGTACTTGAACCATAAACCACATACCCTGCTGCAACTTGTTTTAAACCTACCTGCAAACAATCTCTCATTTCACCCGGTCCATGTGCAGATAATCTTTTATAAACCGAAAAAATTGTTCCTATAGATATATTAGCATCAATATTTGAAGAGCCGTCAAGTGGGTCAAAATGAACAATATATTTATGTGAGTAATCGTTGTAAACTTCATCAATAGGAACGAAGGCTTCTTCTTCTTCCGAACAAAGCGCGCATGCATGCCCCCCCATTTTCATTATGTTTTTCAACGTATCGTTTGCATAAACATCAAGCTTTTTCACTTCCTCGCCCTGAACATTCTCATCGCCCGTCAAACCAAGGATATCTATTAATCCTGCACGGTTTACTTCCAGTGAAATTACTTTGCACGCAAGTGCAATGTCGCTTAGCAAATCTGATAATTGTCCTGTCGCTTCAGGAATTTTTCTTTCTTCTGCAATTATATGACGGTATAGTGTAGTAAGCCTATTTATCATTTATGACCTCCTATAGATAAAATTTAAAATAAGACGGTGACAGCGTCCTTGATTTTTTCAACACCAACTATTTCAATCTTGTATTTCTTTAAATTTATGTTTTTAATGTTATTCTTAGGCAATAATATTCTTTTGAAGCCAAGTTTTTCGGCTTCATTGATTCTTTTTTCAACACTTGAGATTGTCCTGATTTCCCCTGCCAGTCCTACTTCTCCGATGATAACAGTTTCAGAGTCAACCGGAATATCTTTCGCAGAAGAATATATACTCATAGCTGCTGCAAGGTCGACGGCTGTTTCATCAATTTTAACACCGCCGGCAATATTCAGAAAAACATCATGCTTATTCAAAAATAAACCGAGTTTTTTCTCGACTACGGCATTAAGAATGCTTAAGCGTTTGTAGTCAAAACCCATTGCTGTTCTTTGCGGAACACCGTAAGAACTCGTGGAAACAAGCGCCTGTACTTCTATGAGTATAGGACGCGTCCCTTCTATCGCAGAAGAGATAACGCATCCTGAAGCACCGTAATTTCTTTGAGATAGAAAAACTTCACTTGGATTGGTGACTTCTTTCAATCCTTTCTCAGTCATTTCGAAGATGCCTATTTCATTGGTTGACCCAAAACGATTTTTTATCCCCCGAAGAATTCTGTAGAAGTGTGTGCGCTCACCTTCAAATTGCAATACAACATCAACCATGTGTTCGATAACCTTTGGACCTGCTATTGTTCCGTCTTTTGTAATATGACCAACGAGAAAGACGGGGATATTTGTAGTTTTTGCAATTTTAATCAGATAGGATGTTGACTCTCTGAGCTGAGATATTGTACCGGGAGAACTTTCAAGTTCGGGTAGATATACGGTCTGTATGGAATCGATAACAACAAAATCAGGACGTTCAATTTCAATTGCTGAGTGAATTGTATCGAGATTTGTCTCGGGTAAAACAAAGAAGTTGTTTACTTTTACACCAAGCCTGTCGGCTCTCATTTTAATCTGTGAGGCAGATTCCTCGCCACTAACATACAGAAATTTCTTGTCGTGCAGGTTGCCTGCAATTTGAAGCATTAGCGTGGATTTCCCTATTCCAGGATCACCGCCAATTAGAATAACCGAACCCTTAACAATGCCCCCACCGAGTACACGATCGAGTTCATTTATCTTTGTGGTATTCCTGTTTCCGTTTTGTTCGTGAACAATATTTTCGAGTGACTGAATTTTCTCTTTAATATTTTTATCAGAAATTGCCTTGCCGGTTTTTAGCTTACGGGGTTCGAGGAGAATTTCCTCAAACGTGTTCCATTGCTCACATGAAGGACACTTTCCTGTCCAGCGTGGCGAAGAATAGCCGCAATTCTGACAAACAAAACTTGTTTTGGTTTTAGACAAAGCTGATAAATAATTATTTAAATGTAAAACAAAAAAATGTTTTATTAAAGGGAATTAAATGTTCTTGGACAATAAAAAAGAGAACGGAATTATCAACTTATAATATGTTTTAAGGTTATAGTAATTATTATATTGAATCGGTTTATTGTTTAAATTTAATAAAATAGTGGCACTTAATATGGATACAAGCATTTTCATAAATAAATCTCAAAAACCAAGTGATATAGAATTAAAATCAGCACTTGGAAAAACTTATGCTATCTGGCACTTAATTTTAGAATACGTTAATTCTAAAAACTCTCTTTATATAAATGAATGGAATTATCCGGGAGTAAAATACGGATGGAGTTTCAGAATAAAGGACAAGAAAAGAGCAATTATATATTTGCTTCCGCGAAAAGATTACTTTAAAGTTGCTTTTATTTTTGGACAGAAAGCAACAGAAGAAATCAAAAATAGCAACGTCTCGCAAGGGATAAAGGAAGAACTGCTAAAGGCAAAGGTTTATGCAGAAGGAAGAGGAATCAGAATTGACGTAAAAGGCAAAGAAATTGTAAATGACATCAAACAATTAGCAGACATTAAACTTTCAAATTAATATGAAAAAAGTAACAGGTATTGGCGGGATCTTTTTCAAATGCAAAGATCCGGAAAAAATAAAAGAATGGTATAAAATACATTTAGGTTTGAATATCGACAAATACGGTACAAGCTTTGAGTCACGTCAAAGTGACAAACCCAACCTGAAAGAATTCCTGCAATGGAGCCCTTTTCCTGACTCTACAGAATACTTTA
>JBHELA010000117.1:0-2564 GCA_041859005.1 Ignavibacteria bacterium | reverse complement strand
ATCTCCCGCAGACGTTCTTAAAGTTCATCAAAAAGTTACTGTGAAAGTTCTTGAAGTCGATGCAGCACGAAAGAGGATATCACTTTCAATGAGGCTTGGGGAAGTAGCAAAACCACAACCAAAGAAACCTAAGAAGGCAACAAAGGAAGATCTTGACAACAAGCTGAAAATGCTGATGGATAAATTCGGCAAAAAGTAATATGAACTTTGATACATTAAGAGAGTATGCATTAAATAAGAGACACGTCACCGAATCTCAACCGTTCGGCGATGATGTTCTTGTTTTTAAGGTCATGGACAAAATATTTATGATGATGGATTTCGGGCACCCAACAAACGTAAACCTTAAATGCGACCCCGAGCTTGCGGTTGAGTTAAGAGAAAGATACAACGCTGTACTTCCCGGACATCACATGAATAAAACACACTGGAACACGGTCATTCTGGATAAAACGATACCGCCAAAAGAGATACTGAAAATGATCGACAATTCTTACGAGCTTATCGTTAAGGCATTTCCAAAAAGCAAGAGGATTGTATTTTTTATGTAATTAGTGACAAATTTGACACTAATAATTTGGGGGCTAATTTAAGGCCAATTAGAGGCCAATCAAAGGCCAATTAAGGGCTAACTAAAGATAGGCTGAAAACAGCACAGATTTTTTTATTGCTGACTCGCCGCGGCGAGTCACTAAATCGGGAAGAGCAAATTTACAAAAAACAAAACCCAGAAAGACCCAAAATATGAACTTCTGCGGATATCTTAGCGTTTAACCTAATATATGTTCAAAAAGGCACTATTAATAGCGATTGCGTTTATAGCGATAACAAGTTCCGACTCAAAATCACAGGAAAAGGAATATGATTTTGCGCTGCGGAAAGGCACAAAGTATTTGAACTGGGGGCTGGTGCAGCTGATACCGTCGCCGTATTTTGATAACGATGCGAATGCGGAAAATGCGCGGATACAGTTTGGTTTCAGATGGCAGTTTATACCCATAAATTTTTCATTTCGTGCGAACAGGTTTGTTTCTCCTGTACAGTTTTTTATGATAAATCCTGTAAGAAGATTTTCGGGTTCTCTTGAGCTGTTCGTTCAGCCCGAGGTGGTTACATCATCATACAAATATTCAGGGTTTAACAGTTTCGGAGTCGGCACGGGTGCAAGAGTTTTAATTCCCGTTCAGGAAATGGGCGAGAACATAGCCGCATCTTTGGGCGCAAAATATACTTTCAGGAAGAATGACGTTACAGGCGAGAGCGGTTACCCGGGAATCGAAGCTGGCGTGTATTTTCTTGGCGGCATGGTTGGGGCGCAGTTTGTAAAGAACCTTCACAAGAACAACGAGTATTCATTCGGGTTATACATAAAATATTTTTAATGAAAAAGATTCTAAACATATTTATATTATTTCTTTCTTTCTATGCTGCCGGCTGCTGGCCTGCAAGGCTTCTGGTTTACAACATAGGTGAATCAATTACAGGCGAGCCGGAAAAAATTAAAAAGTTCAGCAACCCCGTTCACGACAGCGTAAAGGTATCCGTACTAATGATAGGGCATTCGGCAACGCTTGTACAGATTTATGATAAGGTAATTATGTTCGACCCGTTTTTCAATAAACGATTTGGCGGGGTACTTATGAGACGCACAGAGCCGGGACTGAATGTTGACAGCCTTAAACAGCTTGATGTAATCTTTGTTTCGCATTCTCACATGGACCATCTAAGCTATTCTTCTTTAGATATATTAACTGAAAAATTTCCAAACACAAAGCTTGTTTTTCCGGAAGGCGTAGAAAATTATTTGCCTGATTATCATGTAAGTATGATAAGGGTAAACAAAGCAGACACAAGGTTTAGGAATTTTATCGGCAGACCCGTATATGTTTCAGGCATGAAGGTAACACCTGTCTTTGCGTATCATAACGGCGGACGTTACGGCTTTGATACTTACACATGGAGAGAGGAAGGAGCAACAGGATTTATTATTGAATACAAAGATGTCACTTTTTATTATGCGGGTGATACAGGTTACCACGATACTGCATTCAAGCAAATAGGAGAAAAGTTTGATATAGGTGTATCACTTATTCCTATAGGACCCTGCCGAAACTGCGACTCCACGGGGTTCTGGCACCATATATCATCTATTGAAGCGCTTGAACTTTTAAAAGATATAAAAGCAGATTACATGATACCTGTTCACTATGGAACGGTAAAGTATTTTACGGATGAGAACCGACCTCTGCAGGTTTTAAATGAACTGGTTGATTCATTAACTGCATACAAACCATATAAAGAAAAGATTGTAGCTTTAAAGCCAGGTGAGCAGAAAGTATGGAAACAAACAGGGGTTACCGTAAAGGAAACACAATAACCCCAGGAAAATTTTAGAACGGCATGTCTTCGCTGTTGGCGGCGAATTCATCGGGCGGCTCGTTTGGAGCGCCTGCGTTGCGACCGGAGCCTCCTTCATCCGCAGGGTCAATCTTCCATGCAACGAGTGAATTAAAGTAAACAGATTTTCCTTCCGGATTAACCCATTCCCTGCCGTTAAGATTAAA
>JBHELA010000429.1:0-4220 GCA_041859005.1 Ignavibacteria bacterium | reverse complement strand
CGGGCCCACAAGAACCGGTTGCTTTGGATAATATCAAATTGATTTCCAAAGGTCCCCTAATTGGTTCAAAGACAATACAACCCGGAGGTGATTTTGAAACATTTAAAGATGCTGTTGATGAATTAAACTTAGTAGGTGTGGGTTCGGGAGGAGTTACGTTCAACGTCCAAGCCGGTCAAACATTTAATACAACAATACCTACTTCGGTTCAATCTGTTTACAGCATTGCATCAATCGGATCTCTGGCAAATCCTATTGTTTTTCAAAAATCCGGTTCAGGTGCTAACCCGAAATTAAACATAAAGGGACATTCTAATGGTGCAAAGGGCATATCTCTATCAGGTGCTAATTACATGACTTTTGACGGAATAGATATTAATGACGATGGAAGTTCTTTCGCTGACTGGGTTGATTTCGGATTTTATATTTATAGCAGTAGTAATATTACAGTTAAAAATTGCACTATAGATTTATCCAGACATAATGTGCAGTCTATAGGTGTTAAGTCACAAGGCGCAGAAACGGGCAACAACAATAATAAATTTTACAACAATACAATTCAGGATGCATTTAATGGATATTACTTTAGTTCCGGGGTTGTTTATGATCAAAATAATGAAATCGGAACAGATGGAATCAGGGGAACGAGTATAATAAGAGACATAGGTTCTTACAATACTGATGATGTCCCTGTTTATTTTGTCTATTGCAGTCATCAGAAAGGGTTTAAATTATTCAACACTTCGATGGATAACACAAATGTGCCGGAAACTTACAGGGACCTATATGGATTTTATTGCGGACCGGGTAATGAAAGCACAACAGAAATATATAACAATGAAATAAAGAATTTAACAACAACACAGAGTGGTGCTTACGGAACAGCCACAGGTATCAAAATTACAGCGGGGGCTCAGCATTCAATACGTAATAATACGATCAACGGATTAAATTCATTATTAAGGGCAGAAGGAATGACTTTGAATGCTTCAGATGCAGTAATAAACATACTTAACAATAAAATATACAATGTTTACAATGGTATTTATTCTAAAGGATTAGTAGTTGAAAAAGTAAATACTGCAAATATTTATAACAACTTCATTTATGATATAAAATCAGAAGGGAATGTTCTTCTTGGGGCTATAGGTATAGAAATATCGGGCGGTACATCAGTCAATGCTTTTTATAATACTGTCTTTTTAAATAATGCATCATCTAATGCTTCAAAAGAAAGTGCCGCATTAAAAATCGGCGGTATTTTTTCTGTTGGTGTAAACACAGTTGACCTGAGAAACAACATATTTGTTAACTTAACTAACGTTACAAACGGAACGCGTGCTGTTGCGCATTACAGAACCGGTGACGGCACAGTTAATTATTCGAACACAAACAATAATCTGTATTACACGGGAGCTACGGGTCCGAAGAACTTAATTTATTACGCGAAAACCATTAGTTATGAATTTTCGGACAGAACTTTAAAAGACTACAAAACAAGAATAGCTACTGTTGACCAGAATGCAGTTTGGGAATATCCCCCCTTTATAAGTACAACCGGAATAATGGACCTTCATTTAAACACTTCTACTGCAACTCAATGCGAAAGCGGAGGTCAAAGGATTACATCTCCAATAGCAATAACAAATGACTATGATGCAGATATCAGATTTGGGGAGACAGGATATGGCGGTACAGGTTCTGCGCCTGATATAGGTGCTGATGAAATAAACGGAATAAAGGATTCAAACCCTCCCTTAATTGGAGATTATACAGTAGGGTCTGGTGGTTCGTTTTCATCTATATCAGCCGCAATAACAAAATTAAATCAAAGCGGTGTCGGAGGACCTGTCAGGTTTTTACTTACGGATAATTCATATTATATTCAACAGCCGATTGTGATAGATATAATAAGAAGTTCCTTACCAAATGCTGATAATCCTGTTACGATTAAACCAAACGCAGGAGTATCTCCTGCTATTTATGCTTCTAATCCCGGTCAGTCAACGTTCAAACTTAATGGTTCCGATTTTATAATAATTGACGGTTCAAACACCACGAACGGAACAACAAAGGATTTGACTCTTTATGGTAACGGCAGTTCAGCAATCTGGATGTGCAGTAAATCGTCATCAAACGGAGCAACGAATAATATTGTAAAAAACTGCATAATTAAAAAAATTGATATTGGAGGTTCACTTTATTATGGGGTTATTTTAGGAAGCGGAACAAGTACAACAGGTTCCGCTGAATTTCCGAACTCAAACATTACAATACAAAACAATACAATTACCGGTGTCAGCAATACCGCTGTTTTTCAAAACGGTTATCCGAACACTCCATACGATCAAAATATTACTATTACCGGGAATATATTTGGTTCTGATTTATCAAAGCTTGGTCAAAGAGGTTTGATGCTTCAGAATATTGATACTTTTACAGTATCAGAAAATACAATATCAAAAGTTTTTAGCAGCAATACAATAAATACTTTATCGGGTATAGAAATTGGAGGAAAGAATCTCAACGGCTCGATATTTCGGAATTCAATTAATGATGTTAAAAATACTAATCCCGACGGATATGCTGCAACCGCAATTTATTTAAACAGTACCTCTTCAAACAGCAATACAGTTATTTATAATAATATTATATATGACATAGCAGGATACGGGGAGCAGAATATACAAAATCAGCGTAACGGATACGGAATACTGATTAACAGCGGAGGCGGTTATAATATTTATTATAATTCAATCAATCTTGCTTCTAACCAGACAAATATTAATGGTTATCAAGCATGTTTATTTGTAAGCAGCAATGCAGCACTTTCCGGACTTGATATAAGAAACAACATATTCTCCATTCCTGCAACAGTAGGAAATACTTATGCAGTAATCTGTGTGCCGGGTAACGGTGTTTTTTCCCTGCTAAATTATAATGATTATTTTTATCCAGGCACTAATCTTGGATATATCAACGGTGCCAATATAACAGATTTAAATGCATGGAAAACAGCAACGGGAAAAGATGCTAATTCAATATCTTCTGACCCATTATTCGTAAGCAATTCTGATTTGCACATAAATCCAAATCAGATATCGCCCGTTATAGGTGCGGCAACTCAAATAGCGGGTATTACGACTGACTTTGACGGAGTTTCAAGAGATATACCTGAAATAGGGGCTTATGAATGGATATCATCAGTATTGCCTCCCGCTGCATTTAGCTCTACGGTTTCTTCTGGTACGCAGATTGACTTAAACTTTACTCCAAATGCAAGTAATGACAACGTTATTATAGTCTGGAATTTAAGCGGTACATTCACCGACCCTATCGGAGTTCCTCCTGCTCCCGGCGGTTCACTTGCCGGAGGAACATTACTATACAACGGTACAACATCGCCTCAGAATCATACTGGATTACAGGCTTTAACTACTTATTACTACAAAGCATTTTCGTACAACGGCAGTCTTTATTCTTCAGGTTTAACATCAAATGCAATAACAATAAATAATCTGCCTTACTTCCAGTCATTTGACGGAGATTTTCCTCCACCTTTATGGGCATTAGCAACTACGCATGGGAATGGACGTAACTGGTTAAAAAACTCAGATCCCGGGAGACCATATTCAGGAACAGGAGTAATGAGTTATTTTGCAAATGAGTATTATGCTCAACCATATGCTTTCACACCTGGATTTCATCTGATTAACGGTAATGAATACAGAATTTCATTCTGGCAAAAAGTTGGATCCAGCGGTAAAACTGAAAGATTAAAAGTCACTGTGGGTAATGCACAAACTATTTCATCTCAAACAACAATTTGGTATAATTCGGATTTACGCAATGAAAACTATGAATACAGAACAGTAGACTATACCTGCACAAGTTCAGGAATATACTATTTTGCTTTTTATTGTTGTTCTCCTGACAGGCAAGATTGGTTATTTGTTGATCACGTTGAGATAAAACTCAAACCGATTGCGTCCAATTCACAGCCGGTATCCGGAACATCGCCGATTGCGTTCACAGGAACGGGTGCAACTTTACAATATACTGAAGCACCCGGTGCACCTTTTACCTTAAATATGGATAGAGTTTCTTCTTCCCCTGGCGGTACTCCTCCGGGAACTCTGCTGAATGTTGCTAATCAATACTGGGCGGCGACAGTCACTTCAGGAACTGCATCGGGAACATATTGCATAACTCTTGATTTA
>JBHELA010000291.1:0-4479 GCA_041859005.1 Ignavibacteria bacterium | reverse complement strand
GGAACGAGTTTGTGAAGATTCCACGCTGCTACAGGTAGACAGACCAAGTCATTCATTCCATGAATTATAATTAACGGAATATTTCTTATTTTACGGATGTTATCGAGAATTTCATTGTCTTTCAGGAAGAATCTATTTGCTTGATAATATATATTGAGACGCATTTCGGTAAACCCTTTATCAAAGTCGGACATCGCTTTTTCGAAATTCTCTTCGGATACATTAAAGAAACTATATTCATAATCGGCAAGTAGCCTGCACCACTTCTTTCTCCCCTTTCTATCCGAGGATTCAAAAAGATGATTAATTCTTTTCTGCAAAGTACCTTTTCCTTCGGGCAATGCACTAATAAGATTATTCCATTTGACTGGTGAAAATCTTGCCGCCCCATCGGCTCTGTAGAAGTAATCCTGTTCTTCGTACGTACATGTAAAAATACCGCGGAGTATCATTCGCTTAGTGTACTGCGAATATTTCTCTGCATACAACAAAGCAAGAGTCGAACCCCATGAGCCTGCAAAAATTGATATCGGTTTTGTAATGTTAAGATGTAAACGAAGCTTTTCGATATCTTCTAATAACGCCTGTGTATTATTTCCTTTTAATTCTCCGTAAGGTATGCTTTTACCGCATCCGCGCTGATCATGAGTAACAACTAAATATTTTTTAGGATTGAACCATCTTGCGTCATCATCATCGCTGCCGCTGCCTGGTCCGCCGTGAAGAAAGAAAACAGGATTGCCTTTCGGATTTCCATAGAGTGCATATCTTATTTTATGAATACCGCTGACCTGAAGAAAATCTTCTTTAAATGGTCTTGAAGAAGGAAAAAGCCGTAAAGTTCGCATGATATTGGAAATAATTAAAATTTATAATTAATACCGCTGCTAAACATATAAGCAAAGTTCGAGAACACACCCACGATATGAAGATTTAATTTAGCTTCAAGATTCAGTCCAACATTAGGTGCCAGTTCATAATCCATTCCTACTGCAGGATACAATGTAAGATACTTATGCTTATATTTATCACTGTATAATCCCAAATTAACTGATATATAAGGTTTAGCTTTTACATCTGCAAGATAAAACTTCGCCCCTGCGGATAGATTGTAAATAAACCCGGTACTACTCGAACCATTACTATTATTCTTCAAACTGATTAATGGGATAAACGAAATTAGAAAAGAGGTTAATCTTGTTGCATTATGCTGGAATTCTGCAGTTCCGCCTAATGAACTATAGTAATTCCCTTCATAATAATAAGTAAGCTTAAAATTTAAGGAGAAATCATTTTCGGGAGTGCTTGGAACACTTTTTACAGAATCTTTTACCGAAATAATATTTGTTTGAGCATTAAGACTGAAAAACGAGAAAATGAGAAGAACCGTTAATAGTAAAATATATTTCAATATATTAAAATTAAGTTTGGTAAATTTAAATTAAACAGAATGAGCTTTCTATGCATAAAATTATGACGGCAGGAATAAAAAAAGCGGCTTATTTCTAAGCCGCTTATCAATTAACAAGTTAACAACTAAAAGGAATCGCTATTAATTTTATTTTATTAATGTCATTTTCTTTATTAACGATGTTCCTTCTGATGTTGAAAGTTTATAAACATAGACACCTGTCGGGAGTTTACTACCATCGAAAGTTACTTTGAAATTACTAACGGGTTTCATATTGCCGTTTATAAGAACTGCAACTTCCTGTCCGAGCATATTGTAAACTTTAAGAGTGACAAATCCTTCTTTCGGAATACTTACATTTATGTTCGTAACCGGGTTGAACGGATTTGGATAGTTTTGTGACAATTCATAATTTTTCACCTGTGTTTCGACACCAGAAATACCGACAGTGTTTGGGATAATACCCGCACCTCTGACTGAAAAATCAGCGTAAGTCATCATAGGATTATGAATGACTTCCTGTTTGAAAAGAACAAGTGAAACAGAGTTTAAATCTGCCGGAGCACCATTAATCACGAAACTGCTTAATGGAATTTCATGTGTAGTGTAATCACTTGAAAGGTTCACGTTGACGTAAGGGTAATAATATTGATTGTTAGCCCATGCTTCCAACTGAACAGTCATAACACCTGTTCCTTTAGCTTCAAATTTTATTTTATTGAAGTTAGAAAGATTGACACCCTCATAAGTTGCATCGAGCGACCTGCCAATGTAAAGAACATCGTTGGTGTAGCCATAAATTCTTGCTCCACCGGTGAATGCCATAGTTCCTGCGGGGAACTGAGGAGTAGTATTAACGATGTTTTCAAAACCGCTGACAACGCTACCCGGACCTGCAAATGGAGCGTATAAACCGCCGCCAACAAAGACTGCATCTTTGAATCCGTTTTCACAGTTCATTGTAATATTGGCACCTGAAAGATATGTGAATGGAACAATTACTTCACTTACTTCCGGTGCAATGTTAATATTAATTGTAGTGGTCTGTTCAGGCATTCCCTGCTGAGGTCTGTAAGTTACTGTGAACGGAAGTGTCTTAGCAACGGTAGTGCTGTTTGCAAATTTGAATCTTAATTTTCCGTCGTTGTCATAACTTGCTTTCTTAATGTAAATTTCAGGATTGATTAACTGAGATTCGATGTAGGTTACAGGTTTCAATGAATTTAGCTTTGAAATAATATTCGTGACTATTTCTTTTGCTGAAAACTCTGTTCCTGCCCATGCCTGGAAGTTATAGACATTAATTGTACCTGAAGGAACCTGATGTTCCTGAATGGTCCATTTGTTATCTACAATAAAACCTGTTACTGTTTCATAAACGCTGAATGTTATTGAATAATCCGTTACATTTTTTCTCGGATTAAGTAATTTTGCCATGTAGAAATCTCTGTTGTTTAGGTTAACGCCCTTGAGATCCATTAATTCATATTTAGAATAACGGTCGCAAGTCGCTTTAGTGTGATTGTAAACATCAGGCGGATTTGTTGTTGTAGCAAAAATAGCTCCAACTCTGTTTGTATTAACCTTGTAATCACAAGCGAATGCTGATGTAGCATTTGAAATTCCAAGAATATCAAACGGTGTAGTTTCTATTGCAACAGAATTAAACGGTCCATTTACCGGAATAACATCCTGAAGTAAATAGTTCGGTGCAAACATGAAGTTTGTTTGTGCAAGCATTTTGGTAGTTTGACCGCTTCTGATCTTCATGTATCTCTGAAGCAATAATTCACCTAAATCATAAGTTGATTCAAGACCGCTACCGCTACCGCCGCTTGTCGAATCCCATGTAATATCAGTGTAATCGATTTTATTACCGTTTTTCGCTTGTGCGAGTGTGATTTTCTGTTTCACATCAGGACCTGTATTATGAACAAAGATCGTTCCTGGTGAGAGAACAATGTAATTTGCGCTTGCAGATACTTCTGTAGTTAAAGATGAACCTTTAGTAACTATGAAATTCGGTGTAAAACCGTCAGGTCCTGTTACGAGTGAAGTATTGCTTAAAGTTCCTGTTGTTGCAGCAAGTGTAACAGTTACATTAGAAATACCGACGCCGAGTTCATTAACTACTTTTACTTTTAGAATTGCGGGTATATTTGGATCCGGTAAAACATTGACAGGTACAATTTGAATGTTTTTTATCGGTACTCCAAAATTTGGATGAGCATTAGCGTCAGCAATAATTTCAATTGCTCTTGCTTTAACAGTAGCATTACTTATGGTGTTTGGATCAACACCATCGCTGAAATGCCAAACTGCAAACTGAACAGCTGCCGCTTCAATGTTTATACTACCATTAGATCCTGGATACGGATATGTTACGTACGGCATATGATTAAGCAGGACGTAATTAATATACTTATTCGAATAACTTGAATCATTGTATATTTCCGGATCCATACCTAAAAAATTCCTTATATCAATACAATAAAAACCGGAGACGTCACCATTGTCTATTTTACCCAGAATTACTCCAGCCCATGTTGTTTGAGTGGTGTTTGTATAAGGATTTGTAAATGAAATACTATTTGTACCGTTACCGGTACCGGTTGCGTTGACTATGGTTATTCCCCTGTTATCGGAAAAACCAGCAACCGATAAAACTAACATCAGTATAAATACTGACATGCAAAATGTGATTTGTTTTTTCATTATATTTATTTTAGTTTACTATATCAATTTTAAATCAAATACCATGCCACAAATATGTTGAAAATTTGTTCAGAATCATGGTCATGACTGAAGTTAATATAGTTTAAAAGCTATGTTATAAATGTGTAAACTATGAATTTCTTTTTCATTTTTAATACTATTTAGTATAGAACTTTTTTAGTAATTCAAAAATCTTTTTGCTTGTATCTCCCCTTCCGAAAGTGTAATCATACTCATCGTTCACATTGCTTTTGAAATATTCAGCATAGTCAATAAAGCCTGCTACATCTTCATAATCAAAATTCAACAGCTTGGCATTTTTATCAAGAACCTCAGGACGTTCTGTAACTTTT
>JBHELA010000259.1:0-5510 GCA_041859005.1 Ignavibacteria bacterium | reverse complement strand
ACTATGTTTTCTAAATCTTTGCCTGTCATTTTTAAATCTCCTTTCGTTTTTTCTTGTTGAGACGTAATACAAAGATAAAAGGTTTCATATCACTCATAGGATTTAATGTAGTTAATATTCCACTTCTCAACTTTGGAAAGCCTGTTATCAACATTATAATACATTGGTTCATACCAAGATTTGCTTTCAAAATGCTGCTTTATATTTTGGTTTGAAGTGAAAATATAGCCGTGTCTGGCGTATATCTCATTCCGCATGACACTAAGTTCCCATTTTGTCCTGCGCGAGATGTCATTATAATTCAAATATCTTAGAGAGCCCTCCGGATAACTTCCGGGTGTGCTGTAATTATTTCGTTCAACTCTTGTGTTTTGGTTTGAAGAAGTATTTCTGCGTGTATCTTCCCGAGATTCTTTTCTGATATTTTCCATATCAAGCTCTTTCTCTTTCAACTCAAGTTCCTTTTCCTTTAGTTCAAGTTCTTTCTTCTTGAGCTCATTGTCTGAGTTTGATTTATCGGTAGGCTGATCCTTCTTTTCTGATGTAACATGTTCCTTTTTTTCTGAATCCGTTTTTTTGTTATCTTCAAATAATGATTTAATTTTATTGCATCCAGCAAAGAGGAATAAAAGCAGAGTAAAAATAATAATCTTTTTCATAATATATTATTTTAGTTTTTGAATGGATAATACCTGATTCAAATTTAAAGTTAATGACTTGTAAAATCAAGTAATAATGAAAAAGGCCATTAATGATGGCCTTTTGTATAAATAGAATATCTATTCTGTATTAATTCTCGCTGCTCATTACAGGCTGCTTCAAGTTTTTAACCAGATCAGCATCTGCAATAACCTGCTGTTGTTTCTTTCTTTTATTCTTTCTCAGATATGCATTTTTATCTGTTGTCTGAGATTCATCTATAGGTTCAGGATATTCGTAAATATTATATTTGAAGTTACGAAGTATAATTTTATTCTCATCTTTTGAAATAACGTAATTTGGAAGCATAGGAATTTTGCCACCACCTCCCGGGGCATCAATAACGAACTGAGGCACTGCGAGTCCTGAGATATGACCGCGGAGTTTATCCATAATATCAAGTCCTACGCTTAAAGGTGTTCTGAAATGGTTTGCACCTTTTGTAAGGTCAGCCTGATATATATAATAAGGACGGACTCTCATGGCAAGAAGGCCTTTCATAAGTTCCTTCATTATTTCTGCATTATCGTTAACTCCTTTCATTAATACAGCTTGATTACCGACAGGACAGCCAGCATCGACGAGCATTGCGCAAGCTTTACTGCTTTCTTCAGTAATTTCCCACGGATGGTTGAAGTGTGTATTTATATAAATCGGATGATACTTTTTAAGCATATTAACAAGTTTAGGCGTTATTCTTTGAGGAAGAACGCATGGCATTTTTGTACCAAGCCGAATAATCTGTATATGCTTTATTTCACGGAGACGCATAAGGATTTTTTCGAGCATGGCATCCGTCAGCATTAACGGGTCGCCGCCTGAAAGGATAACATCACTGATTTCCGTGTGCTGTTCAAGGTAATTGAAAGCAGATTCAAAAGTTCTCATAGATATTTTATGTGAGTCGCCGACTTTACGCTTACGGGTGCAGAACCTACAGTAGAGACCGCATTGCGAAGTCACGAGAAAGAGAGCTCTATCGGGATATCTGTGAGTGATGTTCGGAACGGGACTCATATCATCTTCATTCAATGGGTCTTCCGGTGCATCGATATCCTCAAGCTCAACTTCATCAGGAACACACTGACGCCAGATGGGGTCATTCTGTTCTCTTATAAGGGATAAGTAGTAAGGGTTAATCCTTGCCTGAAAGAATTTATCAAGTTTAGACGCAACCTCGTGCTTAATCCCGAATTTCTCGACGAGCTGGTCAACAGAATGAACACTGTCGCGAATCATTTGTTGCCAAAGTTCCATAAAGTTTTCCTTATATTAGTTATTAAATAATCTTAAACTCTTTATCAGAGATACTTCCCATAAACTATCAGAGAATCCCCGACGTTGTAAAAATCTTTTATTTCAACCAACTCTTTATACAAGTTTTTCAGATAAAACTTTCTTTCTTTCTCGTAAGAAGGTTTACCGCTTGTTTCAATTAAAATTAATCTGACTGATTTAGCTTTTAAATATTTTTCTATGTAATCAATCAGTTTACTGCCAATGCCTTTTGACTGTACATTCGGATTAACAGCAATCCAGTACAGGTCGTATGTGCCTGCTGTTAAAGGTCTCGGCCCGACGCAGACATAACCATTAATATCATTACCATCTTCATCAACAAATACTTCATAATCCTTCTGATTAGAATCGTTAATATAAACATCTATAAGCTCCATAGCAATATTTATCTCTTCAAGATTAAAGTTATTCGTATCAACGAGGATCTTTTCGATCTTGTTCCTGTCAGTATTTAAAAGTTTTCGTATCATTAAATTAATTCTTTTCTGCAAAAATTCTTTGCCATCTTTCCCAGGCATAATCAATCACTTTTGAGATCATCTGTTCATAGGTCCAACCATAAGCTTTACCGCTTCTTGTAAATCCTGTATCCTCATCTACGTCAGAAGAAATATCAGGATTAGGATTAAGTTCGAGCACGTAAGGAACTCCGTCTTTGACTCTGAAATCAACGCGTGCATAATCGGATGCTCCGACGAGATGATAAACTGTCCTAGCGGTCTTTTGAATCAATGCTTCAAGTTCAGGAGATAAATTCTTTGCGGGGCATACAGCTTTTGTACCTGCAAACTCTACTGTATTATACATCCACTTGCTGTTGTAGCTTACAATCTTTGGAAGTTCAGCAGGCAGTGCAGAAAAATCTATTTCGGAAATCGGAAATACTATAAGGTCGTTAATATCTTTAACAACATTACCTACAACGCTTACGTTTATCTCACGTCCGTCGATAAACTGCTCTACCAAAGCGGGCTGTTTATGCTTATCGAGAACAAATTCTATTCTGCTTTTAAGCTGTGCTTCATCGTGTACGATTGAATTATTTTCAATGCCAATGCTTGCATCTTCACGGGAAGGTTTTACTATTAACGGATATTTATCTTTTAACTTTGAATAACCTTCTTCGTTTAATTTTGAAGGACTTGTAGCAATAAAATGCAATGCTGTTGGTATATCGTAGTAGTTTAATATTTCTTTAACACGGGCTTTGTTGAGAGCGAGTCCGAGGGTTAATGCACGCGATCCTGTATAAGGAATCTTGAGCATTTCAAACAAAGCGGCGATTGTCATTTCCTGAGTAGGGTCACCGTCGAGTGATTCGCAGAGATTGAAAATAATATCGGGTCTGTTGTCACGGAGTTCATCGATGAGCTTAAACGGGTCGAGCGCAACAGGAACAATCTTTGTTTCATGATTGCTTGTTTTAAGAGCCCTCTGAACCGACTTCATTTCGTCGAGGACACCGTATTCACTCATATCTATTGCTTCATCAACCTTGTCAATATCAGTAACACCATCATCCCAGATTCGGTCTTTAGTGTATTGAAGCGGGTCGTTATATAATATACTTACTTTCATTTATATGCCGAGTATCTTCTAACTGCTTCACTCAAAACTGTATTGAGCATTATATTGTAATCCATTCCTGCATATCTTGCTGACTTTGGATAGCAAGAATTGTCCTGAGGATTAGGAAGAATACCGGGTAACGGATTTATTTCTATCACATTAGGGATATTATTTTCGTCAAGACGTATATCAATACGCGCCCAGTCCTTTATTCTTAAAACATTAAAGGCATCTTTACAGACTTTTTCAATATGCTGATAAATGGTTTTATCTATTTCAGCGGGACATTTAAATATATCGAGCTGATTTTCACGTGTATCAAAGAACCACTTTACTTCGTAGGAATAAATCTTATTAAATCCTTCGGGTACGGTGTCAAGATTAATTTCAACGATTGGCAGCACCCGAACATTATTTCCATTTCCGAGCATTGCAACCGTAAACTCTTTTCCTGAAATATAATCTTCTACTAAAGCGGGCTGTTTATAACTTTCCCTTATTCTTGTTATCTCACTATTAAGTTCATTGAGGTTTTTTACAAGTGATGAATCATAAATACCTTTTGACGAGCCTTCATGCAAAGGTTTTACAAACTTAGGATATTTAAAATCGCTATCAGTCTTGATGGTATTATCAGTAATAAAGAACTTAGAGTTGGGAATGTTGTAGTAAGAAAGTATTTCTTTGCATCGAGACTTATCATGGCAGATACCGATTGCGATAGAATCGCTACCTGTATATTTGATACCAAGCATTTCAAGCATTGAGGGTATCTGCGACTCGCGTGAAGCTCCGTTGAAACCTTCTGCAACGTTAAAAACAAAATCAGGTTTAAGAACTTTGAGCTTTTCATATGCATCTTCATTGGCTTCAACAAGTTCAATAGAATGACCTTCTGACACGAAAGCATTGCTTATTGCATCAATAGTTTCCATTGAATCCCATTCAGCATAAGTATCGTCGAGCCGTTCGGGATAATTCTCAACAAGGTTACGGTTTATGTATTTTGCTGCATTCGCGGCAACGCCTATCTGCTCTGCATTTTCGCCGTTATCATTTTTAACGTTGTATGTTAGTGCTAATCTCAAAAATATTTACAATTAACTAAAATTAATTTCAACAAATATAACATTATAACTGTAATAGTCAATAAATTTTATTAACATACAGTATAATTTTAAATATATTAGCTGTCAGAAAATTTTGTTTTAAGCGAATATTTCCGACGGAACTTTTACTATTGATTTTTTGTCTTAATATATATAACTTGCTAATAGCAACTAATTATAAACCAATAAAAGAATGAAAAAGATAAATTACATAATAACGGCAGTTCTGGTAATAACCGGATTCTCGGTGTTTTCTTCTTGCTCTAAAGAGGCAAACACACAGACGGGAGAAAAGAAAACTGACAACAATACAAGTTTAAATAATCAAAAGGATAGAAAAGGTAAAATGGAACATTTAACAGCAGCAACATTTAAGTCAAAGGTATTTAATTACGAAACTAACAAAGAATGGAAGTTTGAGGGTGACAAGCCTGCGATAATTGACTTCTACGCTGACTGGTGCGCACCTTGTAAGATGGTAGCTCCAGTATTAGAAGAACTTGCTACAGAATACGATGGCAAGGTTGATATTTACAAGGTTGACACCGAGGTAGAACAGGAACTGGCGTCAGTTTTCGGAATAAGAAGTATACCTTCTATATTATTTATTCCTAAAGACGGACAGCCGCAGATGTCGGCAGGTGCAATGCCTAAAGAAGGATTTGTACAAGCAATAAACGAGATACTACTTCCTTCGAATAATTAGAGTTGTTTTTCATAGCTGATATATATCCGTTATGTTCTCCTAGAAGCGGGTTTACGAAAGTAGATCCGCTTCTTTATTTAATTAAGACCTGAAGAAAGTAGCGTCAACCTGAAGTACCCTGCCTGATT